>CAYMFZ010000021.1:0-11530 GCA_964389585.1 uncultured Pirellulaceae bacterium
GTGCCCATCAATGCGGTTTTTGTTAGATTCTGCCATGAAACCCGCGAGTTTATCCCAAATTAGCGCTAGACAAGATCGCCCAAAATCGCGATATTGTTGGATTGTCAAATTCCGAAGAAAAAACGTCAACCGACCAAGTAGATAAAGACTAATGCCAAATACCGCAAGCGCCAGCAAGCGCCTTCGACAAGCCAAAGTTCGCCAAGCTCGCAACAAAGCAACCAAGTCGGCGATGAAGACTCAAGTCAAAAAAGTTCTCGCACTCGCATCTGAAGGCGATGTTGAAAAAGCAGAAGCTGAATTCAAAATCGCCGCCAAGAAATTGGACAAAGCTGGTGGCAAGGGTGTCATTCACAAGAACGCTGCTGGACGTCAAAAGTCTCGACTTCAACGTGCGATCAAGGCCGCGAAGAATAAGTAGTTCGATCTACTTGCCTGTCGGCAGCCAACGCTCATTGAGCACCAATTGAAAAAACTTAAAACAGCCTCAACCATGTTGAGGCTGTTTTTTTCGTTGCTGCTCAAGCCAGAATTATTTGGCAGAATCGAACATCTTCAAAATTAGATCGAACCGATTTCGCCAACTCGCCCAGTCAGTCGAGTCCGCGACTTCTCCACCATGCATGGTGACGTTTTCTGATTTCGAAAATTCATCGAACAGCTTCTTGCCAATCTTTCTCGAATCCCAGTTTTCGTCTGGATTGAACATGTCGAAGGTTCCCCATTCCAAGAAAACTTGAGTCGGCTTCTTCAACGCCTTCATTCCAGCGACTGCCTGCTGTTGCCCGGCATCGAACACCAAAGGCGTTTGCGCGCTCGCAATTCCAAATACCGATTCGTGCTTAGTCACCATTTGAAACGCGACTGAAGAAGACAACCCATTCGCCATGCAAGCTCGCGAGGTACGCTCGGGAATGGTTCGGAAATTCTCGTCAACAAAAGGAACGATGCTGGTCGCGATTAAGTCGGCGAACCCTGGAACTGGCATGCGATCAACAAAGACGAGAATCGCTTTGGGGGCTTGGCTTTTTTCAGAGGCTTCACTCTTGCCAGAAAACATCTGATCAGCCAGTTCATGCAAGCGCCCATGTTTCATCGCGGCCGATCCATCAAAGACATAAACAACTGGGTACTTATCATCTCCGGCTTGGTATCCCGGAGGAAGATAAACTTTTACTTCCAGCCCTTCATTGGTGGCATCCCTGGGTGTGGGCTCAGTCGCTTGTGGATTTTCGCCTTCAGTTTTAGTCGGAATTGGAATGGTTTTGGTAACGATCTCACCACGTAGTTGCTCGACCGGCTCTAGGAAACTGGGCTCATTCCAGTCTGGCATTCCGAACCAAGACATCTCCAACGGAGCTTCTTTTTCTAGCCGAATTGCGAATTCCATCTCTCCCGCATAGATCGTACTTGTCGACTTTCGATCGTTTCGCGGATCCGTTTGTGGCTTGAAATTCACGAGGTAGATGTAGTTCAACCGAACATCAGTCGGCAGTTGGGCAACATAAAACCAAGTGTTGGTTCCTGTGATCTGCTGCATTTTTCGCTCTTGCCGTGCTCCAAACATATCTCCAGCAACGGCGACATCATTCGCTTCTCCTTGATAAACGAAATGCGCCAGATCGTTCTCGACGAGCGGAAACTCTGCCTTCGATTCAAAATACCTGTCAACGATTGCCTGAGGCGCGTCGGAAGCTTTTGCCTCGGCTAACATCGCAGAAAACTCAGCCCCAATTTTCGTCTGCGTTTCGTTGGCTACGGAGTCTGTACTTCCGACCAAATCAACACAAGCAAGCTCTCCAAGGCTGCGTGTGAAGATCGCGTCTTTGCTATAAGCCGGAACTGACCAAACTAAATCGTCAAACACTTTTAAGCCCACAATCTCTTCGCATGAGTCGGGAGTCGCACGCAGAACATGTAGCGAGCCTCGTTTCGTGTTAAGAATCACATGACCGTCAACCACAATCAAAAATCCATCTGCGGGCTCTCGGGATTTCCACTTTGGCGTTCCAGTTGCAGAGTCAACGCAAGTCAAAATTCTTGTTGAGTACGCGTAAAAGCAACCTTCAAATTCGACGGGAACGTTGTAGGTGTTTTTGATGCTTCGCTCCTTCCACTCTTCGGAGACCTGATAGCCATCTCCAATGGCTCGAATTGAAACCGCAGTCGAAAATCCGTCATCAAGCGTCATTAAGACTTTGTTTTTGTCGAACACGACGGGAATCATTGCCGAGCCATTGCGTCCCTCGTGTGGATGCTCAAACAGCACACTACCGTCGACGGGAGAAACGCCAGTCAAGTTTATTCCACCAGCGGCCAACACAATTTGCTTGCCTTCAATTTCAATCAAAGCGGGAGACTGCGAGTTGATTCGGTTACTTGAACACGCCCATTTCGTTTCACCGGTTTCAGGGTTGAGTCCAGTCAGCGACTTCTCCATTGCTCCCAATTGGAGGACCAAAGTGTCTTCGACAAGAATTGGAGAAGTCGCAAATCCGTAAAGTGGTTTTACCGCGACGTTTTCTTCCAGAAAATCACGTGACCAAATCTCACTACCATCTTCTAACGACAGGCAAAACATTTTTCCCATCGGAGAGAGCCCAAACACGCGACCGTCACGAATCAGCGGTGTCGAGATCGGACCATCGAAAGATCCGTTTTCGCCTTTGAAACGACTGCCGATTGGAACTGACCACAATGTCTCTCCATCTTTTGCGGCAAAACAACCGATCAAGTCGTTGGTTTCGTCCGAGTACATCGTCACAACTTTTTCACCAGAAACGACAACACTTGAGTAGCCGCTTCCGAGTTTTTTTTTCCAACGAGTCTTTAGCCCAATCCGACGATTGCGAGTGAGAATTCCGTCGGCCGTAACCAGTCCTGTTCCATCGGCACCACGAAACTCGGGCCAGTCTTGAGCAACGGATTGGCTACCAAGAAACGGCAGCAGCAATAGCGCTGAGAGAAATTTGTATCGAAATCGGTTCGTTGCCATGGATATTCCAAGTACTGATGAAGCCCGAAGGTGAATCCTTGAGCGAAGGGCAACAGTATAATGGATTTAGCATGTGGCTCCGTTAAAACAATAACGCAAGAAACAGCAAGAACCGCTCGACTACCGCCTCTTGCGTTTGGTAGGGTTCGCCGCGCCGCGACGTGGCTTCTTAATTCCCGCTGCTCCGCGCTGTCCACTGACCCTCTTCTTGCGTGTAGGAAGTGCTTTTTTCTTCTTCACAGGACGCTTCGTCGATTTCCGTGGACCGCGAACGGCCTTTTTCTTTCGCGACTTCCGAGGTGTCGTGCTTCCATCCGTTGCATTCTTGAGTGACTTTAATTCCATCGGCGTTAGTTGGCGATGCGCACCGAGCGGCAGCTCTCCCAACTTCAAAGGGCCAATCGAAACACGTTTGAGCGCACGAACTTTATGACCAATTCCCGCCAACATTCTGCGGATCTCGCGATTGCGCCCTTCCGCCAAAATGATCTCTAGCCAACTGCCGCTCTTAGCACGCTTGAGAACTTTTGCCTTCGTTGCCCGCGCCAGTCCTTCCGCGATGTACACGCCCTGCTCAAGCTTTCTAAGATCGGCCGCAGCTGGCACGCCAACCACGTGAACGTGATACTTCTTTTCAATTCCATATCGAGGATGGGTCAAGCGATTGGCCAACTCACCATCGTTGGTCACAAGAATCAAACCCTCGCTCGACTGATCCAAACGTCCGACGTTGTAGACTCGTTTGTCCGTCTTGATTAAATCAATAACACGAGGTCGGCCAGAGGGATCTTTGCTGGTGGACAAAATCCCCGGCGGCTTGTTCAGCATGAAATACTGAAGACGCTGAATAACCAATTCCTGCGCGTCCACGTAGATCTGCTGTTTAGTCGGATCGACCTTCACGCCCAGTGTCATCACGATCTCACCATCAACCTCGACACGCCCTTCTTCGATGATCAGCTCGCACTCGCGTCGACTTCCGATTCCCGCGGAGGCCATGACTCGTTGAAGCCGTTGCCGCGGGTCTTTTTTCCGACTGGAAGATTTCGAAGGCTTTTTCTGGTCCCGGCTCTTTTGCCCAGCGCGTTTCGAGTTTTTTGCCTGTGCATTGGCTGAAGCCTTGTTCGAAGCCGCTGTCTTCTTTTTCGAAGACTTGGCACCTCGTTTCGGGGTTGCAGGCTTTGGTTTTCGAGTTTGTTTTTTCGCCATCAGAGTTTAATCATCGTCGTTTTCTTGTTCGTAAGCTGTCAGTGTAGTAACTGACGAAAAGATGTATATGGCGAATCACAACTCTTACGAATACTCTTTATCATACTTTTGCGCGAACCTCGCAATTGCCCAACAAACCAATGGAAACGAAGATGAATCAAGTCACACCAGGCCAAACAAAAATTGGCTGGATTGGAACAGGCGTCATGGGATACAGCATGTGCCGCCACCTGATGGAGGCCGGATTTGAGGTGACGCTTAACTCCAGGACCAAAGCAAAAGCCAACGAACTGCTCGCCTCCGGAGCAACTTGGGCAGATTCGCCAAAAATGGTCGCCGAGCAATCCGATGTCGTGTTTGCGATCGTGGGAATGCCAAACGACGTGCGCGAAGTCTTCCTCGGCGAACAGGGCATCCTCAGCGGATCCAAACTGGGCAACATTGTTGTGGACATGACGACTAGCGACCCAGGTTTGGCTCTTGAAATTTTCGAAGCCGCCCAAAAAATTAAAGTCAGCGCCATCGACGCACCCGTTTCGGGTGGTGACGTGGGGGCCAAAAATGGAACGCTTTCGATCATGATCGGTGGCGATGTGGCTACGGTTGAATCGCTTGCTCCCTGTTGGAATGCCATGGGAAGTACAATTGTGCGGCAAGGTGAATCCGGAGCAGGGCAGCACGCCAAAGTCGTCAATCAAATTCTCGTCGGCGCGGGAATGATCGGTGTTTGTGAGTCGTTGCTTTACGCTCGCCAATCGGGACTGGACCTGACCACGGTATTGAAATCCGTCAGCAGCGGAGCGGCGGGAAGTTGGGCATTGTCGAATCTCGCACCTCGAATCGTGGCCGGAAATTTCGATCCTGGATTTTTCGTAGAGCATTTTGTCAAAGATCTTGGGATCGCGTTGAAGGAATCCAATGCAATGAATCTCCAACTTCCTGGGCTCAAGCTCGCCAATGAACTGTACAACCGCGTCATGGAAAACGGCGATGGCAAACTTGGCACCCACGCGTTGCAGAAGACTTTGGCGCAAATGTCGAGCGTTGACTGGTCTGACGAAGGCGAAGGGTAAATCTCGCAAGTTTGGGAAGTGGTTCTTGCTTAAGCTCCATCGCCATCCTGGTTATCAACGGGCGAAGAGCTGCGGTTAACTTCTCAAGGAACTCGACAACCGGGCAACTTCATCCTGTTCGTGGTCAAAACTCACCCTCTGGTCTAGAATGAACCCATGGACGCCACGCAAAAAAAAACGTTTGACCCGCAATCAATCTTGGCCGATTTTCCGATCTTGGATCAGCGAATCCATCGGGATCGACAACTAGTCTATTTGGACAATGGAGCTTCGACCCAGCATCCACAATGCGTCCTTGACGCGATGAATGATTGCTATGAGCGAACCTACGCCAATGTTCATCGTGGAATTCACTGGTTGAGCGAGCAGGCATCGGCGCAGTACGAAGAAGCCCGGACACTCGTCCAAGAGTTCATCAGCGCGCCGCACAACAACGAAGTCATTTTCACCTCCGGTACAACGGCAGGCATCAACCTGGTTGCTCGGGCTTGGGGAGATGCCAACGTTGGAGCGGGCGATGAGATTTTGCTGACGATCTACGAACATCATTCAAACATCGTGCCGTGGCAACAGTTGGCTGAGCGGAAGGGTGCCAAAGTTCGTTTTGCGACAATCACAAAGGAAGGTGAACTCGATCTTGAAGATTTCAAGTCTCAGCTTAACGAGAAAACAAAAGTCGTTTCCATCGCATCTGTCTCAAATGTTCTGGGGACAATCACGCCGGTTTCCGACATAGCTCAACTCGCCCATGATGTCGGTGCCATCGTTTGCGTTGACGCAGCTCAATCGGTTCCTCACGAGTCAACCAACGTTCAGGATTGGGATGCCGACTTTGTAGTTTTCAGCGGTCACAAAATGCTAGGCCCATCCGGAATCGGTGTTCTGTGGGGCAAACAAAGCTTGCTTGAACTGATGCAACCGTTCCTGGGTGGCGGAAGCATGATCGACAAAGTCACCACCGACGGATTTACTTGGGGCGAGTTGCCCGCTCGATTCGAAGCCGGAACACCTCCCATCGTTGAGGCGATTGGCTTGGGTGCTGCTATTAAGTACCTCAATGGCATCGATATGGTTGCGCTACAAAACCATGAGCACGAGTTGGTGATCGAAGCTTATCGAATGCTGGACTCGATCGAGGGCGTTGCGATTCTTGGACCGCCCGCTGACCGTCGTGCCGGGCTAGTCAGTTTTGTTGTCGCAGGCATTTCACCGCAAGACATTTCGATCCTGCTCGATCAACAGGGAGTCGCAATTCGAGTGGGTCATCACTGTGCGATGCCATTGCATCAACACTTGGAGATCAAGTCGAGTTGCCGAGCAAGTTTCTACGTGTACAACACGCTCGATGAAGTGAATCAGTTTGGTGAGGCCTTGAAGAAAGTCATCGCGCGTTTGCGTTAAAGTTCGCGATTACGTCGGGTTAGGATTCGGACTGAGTTGGGTTTGGATTCGTGATTGAGATTGCGTTAGTTTTCGCCCAATAACCAACAATCACGAGGCAGAATTCCGGCTTGCAGCCAAGAGCGCGAGCACCAACGACGCCATTTGAGATAGCACGAGTGTGAGCATCGGCGGTAAGGCATTCTGCCGATTGCGGAATCAAACCTGCCTGGCAGGTTTCAGGATCGAACTTTCTGTCATTGCGGTCCTGTTCTGGTTTCGGTACCGGGCCACGAGCGTGAGTGCCAACGGCACGGCATGTGATAGCCACGGACGCAAGTCCGTGGAATGGTTCCCCTGTTTTATCGAGTCCTGAAGGGACGGCACAAGGCTCGACAACCAGCGCCTTGGTTCAGGATCTAAACATTGAATCTCGGATTCAAAATGGAAAACGATCTGTCATTTTCTCATTCGACAAATCAACGAGAAACTTTCCCAGTCGCTCAACTAAAACGCCCATCATCTTTTCACCCTTTTCCGCAGACGCGGCATGCGGATTACCGGATCCGGAATTTGTGGTAAGCAAATGCCAAGGTCGCGTGATTGAAACCCAACCTTTGTTCAACGCCTCAATGTTGGTTTCATTCGTAGCACCATCATCGGCAGGCAAACTACCGTCTTCGTTTTGAGCGACTAACTCCGGAAAGTAAGCCAAGCCAAACGACGTTTCCATTTCGCCAGCATGGTCTTCCCTTCTTTCGAAAATTTCAAAATAGACATCCTCAAACGCCTGATACCAATTGCATAAAAACAAATGGGCATCCGTTTTCCCAGACATCTCGCGTAGAAACGGCTTCATCCCGTTTCCACCATGACTGTTAAGCAAAACAATTTTCTTGATCCCATCGGTCAACAACGAATCAACGACATCCATGACAATTTGATTCAACGTCGACGGATTCAGGTTGATCGCCAACGGAAACTCTCGCATGTTGGTTTCCGTGCCGAATGGAATCGTCGGTAGCAAAATGACTTTCGCGCCGTCGTTATGGGCCGCTTCGCAAATCTTGTCGCCAACGATCGTGCCTTCAAACAAATCCGTTCCGTAAGGCAAATGCAAGTTATGCGGCTCGGTCGCTCCTAGCGGTAAAACGGCAACCTCGTATTGCTGTTCCTTGATATGGGCGTAGTTGGCTTCGGCAAGTATCCACGGCTTCATTGTTTCCATCCAGTTCGAAATTGGCTCGCAGAATTCATCTTGCGACCGTAGCTAGTGTTTGATTTTACCGTTTGATTTCCACATTCGGCAAAGCTGCCTTAAGATTTCTAACGCCTTGGTCAGTCACCCGAGTTCGAGAGACGTCCAGAGACTGAAGCGTTCCAACTTTTGCCAGATGGAGCAAGCCTTGATCGGTAATGTTAGTCGCGATAAGTCGGAGCGACCGCAGCTTTCGAAGATTTCCAAAATTCGCAAGCTGATAATCCTGAACCTGTGATCCGCTTAGATCAAGCTCGTCTAGAATCGGAAACAGTTCAAGCCCTCGAAGCGAATCGGATTCGAAACGACACTCCGTCAAAATAATTTGATGAAGCTTGACACACGCCCTTAGTTTCTGCAGATCCAATGCGCCAACCTGGTTTTGGGAAAGATCAATCCAATTCAGATTTACGCATTTACCAATCGTTTCGAATGATTCTCCATTCAAATTCGCATCCGGCAGCGAAAGTTCCGTTCGCTCTTCGGGCTTGGAGAGATATTGCTCAAGCTGCTTGGTATCGACAGTGAGATGCTGCTTGTATTTTGCGTCCATTTCATCAAACGACAGCCCAATGATTTTTTCAAACGCCCCTTTTTTGACACGAGCTTTGAAAATCAACTTGAGGAACTCAGTCACCTTTTTTTCATAAGCCCCATTCTCGGAATTCATCAGCATATCCGTCAGTCCTGCTGCCTGGCCGTACAGCCTTGCCATGTCGTCACGCTGCTGCAAATCTTTTCGTCCAATCGTAGAGAGTTGGCTGAGATTGATGTGGTATTTCTCAAGCGTCCAACGAATCCTCGCATACTGCATTCGACTCGAATCGAACCCGCCAAGTGTTACGTAAGAGCCAAAATCAGTCATCGACTCAAAGTAAGTCGCGATCCCCTCGTCAAGCCAGATAAATTCGTTCTCAAAAGGCTTCTTTTTTGCACGACCCGACTCCCGAAAAAGTTGATGTGTCAATTCGTGTCGCCACGTCGCTTCCTCTTGTTGGTCACCATCGTAGAAGAAAGAGATCTCTTGGTCAGGACTGTAATAGCCTGAAGAAACTCCAATCCCTCGGACAATCGGTTCAAGTTTTTCAACGTACGATTTCTTGTCTTTAAAGAATACAACGCGGAAACGCTTCCTTCCCATGCGAGCCGATCCGTTACCTTCAATCCAACCTTTAACCGCTCGCGTGCTACTCCAATATTCGAAAAAGACCTGCCGCCACACGTAGTGGGCACGCTCAAGTTGAGCCGCCAGGTGTTTGGTTCGTTCTTCACTGGCGTTGGACTCAATTTCAAAATGCGGCGTTAGGACGCGGATGTAACTTTTTGCTGGCCACCGAACCACATCGTGTGACCTCGATGTTTGCTTAACCCTCAACGAATCAGACGCGACCTTCCAACCTTCGTCCGACTTTACATGGCCAAGCATTTTTCGAACTTGGGCATGATCGAGGTTGTAGTGAATGACTTCGTGCAGCAACTGATAGGCGATTGCGCCTTGCTCTTGTTGACTCGCTTTTTTGGCAAGCTCAAAAATCCGTTCCGCGTGGGCGACTTTGGCCTCGTTCACTTTTTGCAGCCATACACCGCGAGCATCATCCGGCCCCGTTGGCATCGAACGTTCAGACGGCATGTAGATATATTGCCGACCGAGATCTCGATTCAGGTAGATGTTAAAAGTCGGTTCGACTTGCTGGGGCACACCATTGTCGCGAGACCATTGTGCGATTGTTTGAAGTTCATCACCAAACTGTCGCTCAAGCACTTGGCGAGCGGCACGCCAATTCGAAATCGGCAAAGCTTCTTGCCCGAATAGCGATGGATTTTCTCCGCAACAAACCGTGAGCAAAGCCAACAGCGAAAACAGACGCAAAAAGTACAGACGCATTACGATTCCAAATTCAGACTAACCCCAATGATTCCATTTTAACCAAAGCAACCAAAACAGCAGATAGAAACTTGTTTGGTTCGGCTGAGATTGCTGAGATTAGATTGGTCCTAAGCCATTGTCAGAAAGCCATTGACAGTGTTTTCTATCGATTGGTGGTGAGCCGTAGGCGGTAAGACCCATGGCACTTCCTTTAAGTCCAGATTGTGAAGTTTGCATCAAGTGAGCCGATGGCCGTAAGGCCACGCCACGGGCCTGAATTTCCTGTAAGAATCATCTTTGGTTTAGATCGTTATTGATGAGATGCGGACGAAGTCGCAGCCCGGCCGCTTACGCGTCACGGCTCACGTGAAACCAATTTTCGAACTTGAAAGCCAGCTTAAAGCAGCCCATCCAGTTCATCGACGAGATCGGCAAACCGCTTCAATGCCGTATCAACTGGTCCGGGTTGCTCAAGGTCAACACCTGCGTCTCGCAACAAGTCCAGTGGGTATTTCGAGCAGCCACCTTTGAGGAAACTCAAGTAGTCCTCTAACTCTTTCTCGCCACCATTGAGCACGCGTTGGCTTAGCGCGATCGAGGCTGACAACCCTGTTGCATACTTGTAAACGTAAAAGGCCCGATAGAAGTGCGGAATCCTCATGCACTCAAGCGGCAACTCTTCGTCGATCGCAAACTCAGGGCCAAAGTAGTCGGTAAGCAATTTGCCGTAAGTCGATTTCAACGACTCAACCGTCAAAGGCTCACCAGCCTCCGCCATCGCGTGTGTGACTTTTTCGAATTCGGCAAACATGGTTTGGCGGATAATCGTGCCACGAATGCTGTCGATTTCGTTGTTGATCAGGTAGGCTTTGAACCGATCATCAGACGCATTGTCCAACATGTACCGGGTCAGCAACTGTTCATTGAAAGTGCTGGCGACCTCGGCAACAAAAATCGTGTAGTTGTAATACTCGTAAGGCTGATTTTTGATCGAGTAATACGAGTGCATCGAATGACCCGCTTCATGCGTCAACGTAAACACATCGTTGAGCACTTTCGGCTTGTAGTTCATCATGATGTACGGCGTGCCATCATACGTGCCGTAGCTGAACGCACCCGATTGCTTGCCTGCGTTTGGATAACGGTCACACCAACGACCGGCCAAACCATCGCGCAAAATCCCAACGTACTCTTCACCAAGTGGAGCGAGTGAATCGCAAACAACCTCGACGGCTTTATCCCAAGAATGTTCGACTTCGATATCACTCAAGATCGGAACATAAGTGTCGTAGTGATGGACTTCGTCGAGTCCCATTTTGCGTTTGCGAAGATCGTAGTACTTATAAAGTGCCGGAAGATTCTTGCGAACTGATCCGATCAAATTGTCATAGACTGACTGCGGCACGTTGTCTGCATAAAGGGCTTGATCCAAGGCACTTTTGTAGCCGCGTGCTCGCGCGTAGTAGATATCCTTTTGAATTGAACCTGAAAGCGTCGCCGCCAAAGTATTTTCGTGGGCAGTAAACTGCTCGTAGAATTGATGGAACGCGGTCTTGCGAACCTCTCGATCTGGCGAGATTAGGAATTGTGAAAACGTACTTGGAGAAAGCTCGACTGTTTCGCCTTTTTCGTTTTTAACGTTTCCAAATTTAAGGTCAGAATCATGTAACTGCCGAAAGATCTTTGAAGTCGCTCCGGCCATCTCGCCTTGCATCGCCAACAATTGCTCTTCCCGCTCGCTTAGCGTG
>CAYMFZ010000021.1:11540-18679 GCA_964389585.1 uncultured Pirellulaceae bacterium
CGGAGACTTCGGTTCAAATCAGGTCACGTGTCGCTCTTACGCTGCGATACGGCTTTCGAGCACATCACCGACCTGCTTGGCTGCGGCAACTTCGTCACCGCCGCTGACAGCCGCCACTTCACGGGTCAAACGCTCAAGCGCAAGAGCATGAAGTTCGAGCGCAGGGTCTTTGACAAACTCGGCCAGCTTGTCATCTGGAATCGCAAGAATCTCAGGTCGAATGTAACTCGACTCTTCGCCGGCTCGTGTGGCGATGTTTTGAAACCTACCCATCATTCGCTGATAAACACTATCAGTTTGATTCTCAACGGTCTTCAAATAGGCGTAGTTGCCCATTCGCTCGGCCAAGCGATCGACTTTGGAGTCAAAATCCAAACACTTCGCGAGGTCTGCTGGGCTGTTGGCCAACGTCCCGCGGAATTGCGCGTAGCCTGAGATCATTTCTTCAAATTCATTGAACGCCGTATCCCACCCTGAGTCGTTGGCAAACAACTTGGACAGGTCCCATGTATCGGCTTCGTTGACTTCACTTCTTTCAGGCAGCTTCACAACAGTCGCAGAGGTCATTGTTCATCCTAGTGATCAAATGGAGGCAAGAACCGATGGAAATAGTTTCTGAATCGGTTCAAGGAATCGAGCAGCGATAGAATCCAATGGGGATTAAAATCAAACGCGAATTATAAGACAAATTCCTACTTCAACGGGAGACGAAGTTGAGTGTTTGAAATTCGATGTTTGAAGTGAACTAGTTCCTTTTGGCGGCTTCAATCGCAAACTATCCCCCAAAACGTCTTAAGAACGATAATTCACTGGGAATCGTCGTCTCTCTTAGTTAAAACCAGAACACTTTGAGACCGCGTTTCTTTGACGCTTCCAAACGGTGAGATACATCTTGAAAGGTGCCCCATGACCAATGACGATCGACGAGTTGAAGTTCTCAATGACAAATTGAGTGCTTTGGAGAACGAAAGCAGGCGTATTTTGAATGCCCTCCAATGGGCGACAAAAGTTCGCATGATTTTGTTTTTTGGCCTCTTACTTTTTGCGCTGATTTCGGCATTTCTGTTTTACCGGCTTTACATCGATATCAAGGACGAGCGAATCGCCAAAGTCCAGCAGATTATCGCTGAAAAGCCAGCCGAATTCTCCGAGCCGCTAACCAGACAAGTCATGTCGTTGGCGGAAGAACAAGGCCCTTTTGTCATGGATGTCTTTCGCAAGCAAGCTCAACAGGATTCGGAGTTGTACCTGAATGCTTTGGATACAGAGCGCGAGACCTTAATCAACAACTTGCAAAAAAGCGTCGAAGTCAAACTCGCGGCTTCCTACACCAAACTCTTGGACGAACAAGAAGCGTTGCTGGTTCGAGAGTTTCCGGAACTCAAAGATCCAAGAAAGATGGAGAACGTTCGACGCAATCTTGAAATGGTCTACCAGAAAGTCGGCAATCGATATTATGCAAATTACCTGAAAGAGGAACTTGATGAATTGTCCAATCGTTTGGACACGTTTCCGCCGACTGAGCCAAAGCAATACGGCGTGCCAGTGGCTGAACAGATTGCTGGTGAGTCTTTGGAGCTCGTTCGAATGATGCTTATCGCTTCTGAGAATTATCAAGCGCCTGAGGCCAACACGGTTTCATTGGACAAGCCTACTGCTCCCGACAACGTGGAAACTCCAGATAGAGAAAATGGTACTCCTGATCCCGGAGAGGAAGATGAAAAGAAACCTGATGATGACAGCGAGGAAGACGCAAACTGAATTCGACCCGCTAATTTCATCATCAATTTTCAATTCATTAGATCAAACGAGACAAAATCATGAGCGACACAACACACACAGAAGAACGGATCAGCATCCTGATTAAGGAGTTGGCCAAAAAACGACGTGCCACCAACTGGGGCACTAATCTTTCATTGATCGTAGGATTACTTGCAATCGGAGCGCTTTGCGTTTATTTCGGCTATGGCTATTTCGCGCTTGACGAAATAACTCGACCAGAAAAGGTTGTTGATTTTGCCAAGTCAAAACTGGTCGACCTTTCCAAAGATGGTCGAAGGATCGCCGCCGATGAAGTAAAGAAATCTGCGCCAATCTGGGCTCAGGAAGCCAGTCGAGAACTTGTTGCAAACATGCCAAGCTTTCGAACGAAAGCCGAGACGACGATCGTTGAATACCTAGACGAACAGCTTGAAAAAACTCACGCAACGACGGAGCAAGAGTTTGTGAAACTGATGGAAGAAAACCGAGCTGATTTCAAAGACGCCATTGATGTCATCGTCAAAGATGGTGGTTCGGATGAATTCATGGATAAGATCATGCCGATTATCGAACGTGAGTATGCCCCGGACATGAAAGACAGTGTCAGCAATGCACTGAGCGCGATCCAGGAATTAAACCGACGAATCGAGAAACTTTCGATGGGGCTTGAGTTGAATCCAATCGAAGAACAACAGAAGCATATCCTTGGTTTGACTCGATTGTTACGGAGCGAGCAATAAGTCGTGACGCTTTCCGTTTTGATAGTTTCGCGTTTAGGTAGGTAGTGCAATTCAACGGGGGAAGATTTCGCTCGGCTCAAGTTTTGACTTGAGCCGAGCTTTTTTCTGCCGTCCCTTCGGGACTCTGTGTGATTGCCAATCCGATCCACGGACTGACGTCCGTGGCTATCACCTGCCGTGCCTATCGGCACTCAACAATCTCCGCGTGTTAATCTCAATCTCAATCTCAATCTCAATCCAAATCTTAATCCTAATCTTAATCTCTTCCGCTACTCTCCTAGCTCTACTTCAATTTAAAAAACAGCCAAGTCAAAATTCG
Organism: uncultured Pirellulaceae bacterium; assembly: GCA_964389585.1. GTDB lineage: Bacteria > Planctomycetota > Planctomycetia > Pirellulales > Pirellulaceae > Mariniblastus. Next base: position 14,361 of record CAYMFZ010000021.1, read on the forward strand.
AACTTATGTTCTCTCACTCATTAACCTACTCAAAAAAAAATCACACTCTTCGACTCAGCATTCATCACAGCACTCCCGCTACTTCAACTGCACAAGCGATTTAAAATCGGCCGGCACGTACAAACTTCCCTGCGTTGTGTCTTGCGGTGACGCCTGGCTGAGTGCTTCAGCCAATTGCGTTGTCGCTTCTTTGGACACTTCAGAATCAAAATACTTGGCAAACGATTCGATGATCGCTTTTACTTGATCAGCCGTTTGGTGAACAAACTCAATTCGATAGTTACCAATTCCAGCTTCACGCCAACGTTGCAATGCGACCGGATCGGTTTGGGCTTCAGCGCCAAAAATCGTATTGCGACATCCTACATCCGCCATCACCGGATGAGCACGGCCTTGGCTGTCGCGAACTGAAATCTGATGTTTCTCGCAAGGATGCCCACAATTAGTATTATCCGTTCCGTCTGATAAGAATCGACAGAACACGCAATGCTCAGTATGAAAAACTGGCAAATGCGAATAGGCAATCACCTCGACAGCCGGGCAGGGGACTCGGCCAACCAACTCCGTGATCTGTTGAGAATTGAGATCGTAAGTCGGAGTGACTCGGTCTAGCCCTAAATCCAAATAGGCCCAAGCCGTAAAGGCATTGGCGGTATTCAGGCTGAAGTCGCCGATTAGCTTTAAATCTGATTCTGCGCTGGAATCAGAATCGTTCGCTTCTTCCTTCAACAAATCGAACAACAACCCACCTGACCGAACCAAAATATCACATTCAAGTGAACGTAAAAAGCGAATCACGTTTTGTTCGGACGGCTTGAGAATTCGTGGGCTGGCGACTCGCGGACGCAGGTTTGCTTTACGTATTTTCTCGACCGATGGCCGCAAGCCATATAACTCCAAATAGTCCAAAGTGATCGAGCCAATGATGCCAGAATTTTCACCACTTTCAGATTCCTGTTGATTCAACCGAACTGACGCCTCGATCGCAGCGTCCAATTGTTCGGGCGTACGTACCAGTAAATGCAAAGCTGTTTCAATGGTCGTCTCCGTAGTCGATTCGCTCGCCGTGGTAGATCGAGCTGATGAACGCTCAGCAAGTCTTTTCCATTCGGCTTCAACCGTTGGCGTCGCCGCAATTGCCTCAACACTGCCGGCTTGGTCGAACAGCAAATCAACCAGCTCGCGTCGCGCTTGATTCAGCAAGCTCGTTGGGACGAAGACTTCATCAGTGGTCAACAATTCGATGGTTCCTAAATGAAAAGGCGTTCCGCCCAATCGACCAAGTTTCTCATTCAAAACTTCTTGATCGAGCGCACGCTTTTGAGCGGGCTCAAGTGGGTGTGAACCCGTGAAAGTAGCCGATTCACCTGACTCCAATGTCGCTTCGATTTCAATCGGCACACCACCATTGGCAGTCACTCGAAACGAAATCGGTCGTGTGAAAACTGGCACCTCAGTTCGGGTCAAAGGCTTTAACCGCTTGACCAGTTGGGCATCGTGCGTCCGCCAGACCCAATCTCCAACCCGAATTCGCGAGAAGTCCAAATCGTCATGACCGAATTCCAATTCCAAAATCGAATCATCACGCTCACGAACTTCGTAGACATGACCGCCTTCCTCCGGCTCATCCGGGCTTCGCCAATCAGCCGCATCAAACACGAGACCGTCTCCGCGTTTGATGTCTTGAATCGACTTGACCTCGACGCTTTGGCTTGAAACCGCCGCCACCACGCCTACTTTTACGCCTCGGTGTCGTGGTGCCCGACCAACTACGACGGTTTGATGATTTGTGCCCGACATGAAATGCGGTCCCAAGCCCCGCGAATAAATCTGCTCAAGATCAAGCTTCTCCTCTTCGTCGATTTCATTGGGTAACCCCGCCCACGCGAGGTCAATTGCCTCTCGGTAAGATCGCGTCGTCATCGCAACGTAGGCGGCGTCTTTGTAACGCCCTTCAATTTTTACACATGAAATTCCAATGTCGATTAACTCAGGAATTTGCTCGATTGCACATAAATCACCTGGTGAAATCAAATAGCGATAAGCGCCAAGATCTCTCGCTTCACCATCAACGATTAGGTCATAAGAAAGTCGGCAAGCTTGCGCGCATTTTCCTCGATTGGCGCTGCGTCCACCCCAAGCTTCGCTGCTGAAACATTGTCCTGAATAGGAAACACAAAGTGCACCATGGACGAAAGCTTCCAACTCAATCTCCGTTGAATCCGCGATCTTGCGGATGTCCGACAAACTCAGCTCGCGCCCTAAAACGACTCGGCTGCAACCCAGTGATCCCGCCAACTCGGCACCTTGAGCGCTGGTGATCGACATTTGAGTACTGCCATGGATCTCAAGTTCTGGCGCGATCTGCTTGATCAGCTTTGTCATGCCGACGTCTTGCACAATCACGGCATCGACACCCGCGCTTGCCATATTCATGATGGCCAATTCGGCTTGCTCGACCTCGTGATCGAACACCAACGTGTTGAAGGTCACGAATCCTTTGACACCTCGAGCGTGAAGCGTTTCCATGGCTTCGGGAAGCTCTTCGAGAGTGAATCCGACTTTCGCTCGGGCAGAGAAATGCTTGAGCCCAAAATAGACCGCATCAGCCCCCGATTCGATCGCGGCTTGAAGCTGCGGCCAATAGCCTGCCGGGCTCATGAGTTCAGGTTTGCATCGACGACGTGACATTAAATTGCCTGACTGGACAAAAACAAAGGACAAATTCTGTGCGATTTACCGATTAGACGCGCCCGCGCATTCGGATCATCCGCTTCGTTGCTCAAAGGTAGTCTATTCCAAAGCTATTTGCACCGATGGGTCCTTTTCACTTGACCGATTCCGACGTCGACCAATGCATGACTTAGGTTTGAGTAACCCAAATACTGTAATTCTCGAATCGATATGACTGACTCAGCCCCCACACCAAGTTCCTCATTGGAGCATCTGCGCGAAGTTATCGCGCATCTGGGCACCTGCATGTCAGATATGGACCTAAAATCGAACGCTCAACCGATCAATCCAATTGCTCGCGTCAACGAGCCAGAAGCGGCTGACACGAAAGCCAATCCTCAAGACTCATCGGAAGTGCCTGCAGAATTGCCGGCGCAACCACCAGCCGTTCAGCTTAGTGTCGACAACTCAACCATGGCAGAAGCCGTGTTTCTGAGAGCTCAAGATGCGGTCATTGTTCTATCCGACTTCCAATGCGTTGCGTCCAACCCGGCTGCCCTAGCAACGTTTGTCTGTTCAGAAGAGCAAATGCGCGATGGAAACTTTTTGAGTTTAATCGCTCAGAAATTTGACGTTGGAAAGAACTTCGTTGCCGAACTAGAAGACCAATTGATTCGCGAGTCTTCGGTTGTTCATGAACTGTCTCGGTCGAGTGTTCAATCAGCCCAACCCCAGAGCGGATCAACCGAGTGGTACGAATTTCGATTTCGAAAGATCGATCTCAACGGCGCGAACCACATCATGCTGAATGTCGTGGATGTATCAGATCGAAAAAATCGTGAAAACGAACTGGCCAAACAATGTAACTTCTTAATCAAGACGATTAATGCGGTTCCTGAACCAGTTTCGGTCAAGTCTTCGAATCTCGAGATCGTGTTGGTCAACGATTCATTCTGCGAAACCCACAATGTTAATCGTGATGAAGTCATTGGGACCGCGGCGCCGGATGTTCTCAATGGAGCTAACTTAAACGAATCGGCATATTACGAGCGAGAAGTCTTGGCGACTGGCATCAAGCAAGCAACCATTGATGCTTTCTTCGATGACGATCACGAGCCATTCATTCTTTCGACCTACCACGCATGTTTTAACGACCGCGAATCTGGCCACCCATTTGTTGTCGCCGCGTCGCGTGACGTGACGACGGAGATGAAGCGTGAAAACCGATTGAGACTGCTGGCGAGTGTCTTCGAAGCCGCTCAAGAAGGCGTTGCCATTCTCAGTCCTCAAGGCGCGATCTGCGAGGCCAATCCAGAATTCATTGCGACGATTGGAAAGTCACACGCAAAAGTTCTTGGGACATGCTTGTCGACGGTTGTGAACTGTGAGCCGCACCATTTCTCGGAAATCATTGAGCTGGCTCAAGCTGGTCGGCCTTGGTTCGGCAACATCAAGATGATCAACAAACGTCACGAAGAAATTCCTTGCTGGCTTTCGCTCAGCCCCTCGAAAAATCTTCGCGGTGAAACAACCAACTTGATCGCCATGATCTCGGACATCACCCAGATCGAAGAAACGAAACGTGAGCTTCGTCGTCAGGCGCTTCACGATAATCTGACGGATTTGCCGAACCGACGATACTACCG
>CAYMFZ010000021.1:18689-23690 GCA_964389585.1 uncultured Pirellulaceae bacterium
CTTCAAGATCGTCAACGATACGCTCGGACACGACGCCGGTGATCAGCTGCTGGTTGAAGTCTCTCGACGAGTTCGACAAACTCTTGGCCCCGATTGCTTCATGGCAAGATTCGGAGGCGATGAGTTCGCATTGCTAACACCTGAGCAAAAAGGCGAACCTCTGCGTGCCAACTCTAGCTCACGGGCAGTTGTTGAAGCGCTTAGCCGCCCTTTTGATTTGGCCGGCCATGAAGTCCACATTGGAGTTAGTGTTGGCACGACCATTTATCCTGACCATGCGTCGGATGTCGAGTCGTTGATGCGTCACGCTGATGTCGCGATGTACAAAGCCAAGGAAGAAGGCAAAAACAAAGTTACCATGTTCTCTTCCGAGCTGGTGGACATTGTCGAGAAACGACAGGCGATGCTTTCCGAACTGCGTACCGCCCTTGAACACAAAGACCTCAATGTCGTTTATCAGCCGAAGCTCTGCCTCAAGAAAAATCGCGTCACCAGTTGCGAAGCGTTAGTCCGATGGACAAAAACGGATGGCACCGTGGTTTCGCCCGCCGAATTCATCCCCCTCGCCGAAGATTTTGGTTTGATTTCGACGTTGGGTGATCAGGTCATGGAGACAGTCTGTCTTCAAGCGAAGCAATGGCACGATGCAGGCGTGCTTCCAGGACCGATTGCCGTCAACCTCTCACCTCGCCAATTAAAAGAACCCAACTTCCTTGATCGCCTCGTAAAGATCATCGCGATGACAGAAGTTGACCCAAAGTGGATCGAGTTGGAAATCACTGAAAACGCGGTGATGGAAGACAAGGACCGCGCATTGAAAGTCATGCACCAGCTAAACGAAATTGGAATTTCGATTGCGATGGATGACTTTGGAACTGGCTATTCTTCATTGGGAAATATTAGAGACTTCCCAATTCGAACACTCAAACTCGACACAACGTTTGTGAAAGATCTTCCCACTTGTTCACGGGCCGTTGCCATTGCCAAAACCGTAATGTCACTTGGTCACGGCTTGGATCTTAAAGTCGTCGCTGAAGGCGTTGAGACACAGGAACAACATGAGTTCTTGCAGTCACAAGGTTGCGATATGGCACAAGGCTATTTGATCAGCCGACCTGTTCCCGCAGAAGAGTACATTCAATTCACCAAGGGTGAAAAGTAAACTGCCGCGGGACAGCCGATCAATCGCAATCGGCTTGAATCAGTTCAATCAACTCTTCGGCTTGAACGAGCGAAAGATGGCTTGGAGCGATCACGTTGTCACGTGGATGCGAGCCAGGACCAACGACACCGTAATCATTTTCAAAGATCGCATCGCCACCGTAAGCAGGGCCAACCACAAACTCAACGTGACCATCTTCGAACAAAAGATTCTGGCCCTTGCCACCATGATTGACGCTAACGCGCCCGGGCAAACAGGATGGTCGGTCGGCAACGAGCACAACGTTCGTGCGCCCCATATTGCGAGGAGGTTGGTATTCCCCATCTTCCTCGTATCCCATGGTGTAACCGTAATCGCCACACATCGTTTGACGATAGTGCTCTGATTGCTTGGCACAATGTGAGTTTTCAACCTGATCGCAACTAGGGATCATGATTGGTGTGTCCGAGGCAACTCCTGCACAAGCGAAAACAGAATCGTCTTCGATGTAACCCGAGTCTTTCAGAATCGGACCGACGCAACCGATGTTTGAAAGCTTACCATCACGAGGAATCGCGACGAACTGACCTTCATGGGCAGAGCTGAAACTCATCAACGCCATACCAAGCTGCCCCATGTTGTTTTGGCAGGACGCGATTCGACTGTTGTAACGAGTGTATGAAATTGCAGGAAACAAAATGCCTGCCATGATCGCGATAAGCGCCACGCCAACCATCACGTCAGGGACTGACCAAGTGTTAGGGTGGAGGAATCGTTGCGAAACGGAAGGGCGGAGCCTTGGTTGTGCTTCGGCATCTGCGATCGAATCTTCTTCCAAAGATCCTTCGGCCTCAACATCGAAGGCTGCACGAATGCTTGAGTCAAGCGAACTCGAATCAGCCGGCACCAACTCCGATTCGTTTTGCCAGCCGGCGACTGACTCGCAAGTTCGTCTGGCCAAACCAGGCCGAGGCCCAGAGGCATCGAGGCAGTCCAGTGGCAGGATAGAGTTTTTGATCTGAAGAAGCTGCTCTTCGATCTCTGGATTTTCGTCAATTAGTCGCTGTACGTCACGTTGTTCTTGAGCGTCCAATGCTCCCAACACGTAACCCAGCAACTCTTCTTGAGTAGGAGTATTCACGTTTATGGGGTCTCTTTTAAAGCAGCCTCGGACGACAATCCGTATTAGTCGACCTGACTGGTATTCCAAACGTCGGTAAGTTTGTTGATCGCGGAGTTCAAACGACTCTTCACCGTGCCTACAGGAATATCAAGAACTTCAGCGGCCTCGCGGTACTTCATGCCTTGGTAGTAAACCAAGTGAATTACTGCGGTCATTGATTCTGGCAAACGATCAAGCGTCTCCCGAACCAATCGGCCACGTTCAGCACTGACGGCTGCGTTGGCAGGATCTGGATCTCCACTTTCCAAAAGATTAACCAAGCGTCCAACGTCCTCGTTGTCTTGCTCGCGCGGCGTGTCCAAACTGACAGTCCTGTGTCGTTTGTTGCGTCGTCGGGCATCGATGGCTGCGTTGGTCGCAATCGTATAAAGCCATGGTCGGAACCGTCGACCTTCCTCAAAAGTGTGACACTTCAAATGAACTGCCAGGAAGGCCGCCTGAAAAACGTCTTCTGCCATCTCCGCGTTACCAAGGTAACGACGAAGGTAACTGAACAACTCCCGTTCGTACCGGTAAACCAATTGTGCATACAATTCCCGATCGCCGGTTTCGCGGTATTCGAGAAGTAGTTGCTCATCAGTCACAGGATCAGATTTCGCCTTGAGTTGTCGGTCTGTAAAAGCAGCAGTGTTTAACAAAGTGGCTTGCATAACGATTTACGCATCTTAACGGAGGTTGGTTCGCTTTTTGGCCAGAAAGTCTTGCCCCAAGCGGTTTTCTCCTCGATGCATCTCCTTTTAAGTGGTTTCTATTGGTTTTTCGAAGGCCACTTGCCTTCCTGTTACGTCTATCGGGGACCCTTCTGACACGTTAGGTCCCGTTTGACAGGCTTTTTTTAGCGATTTAAACTCGCGAAGCTTTTCAGCGTTAAAAGCCGGTCCAAACGTCACACCAGCGACTCCCATTCGCTGTGGAAGTGCATATTTGCAAACGCTGTGCCGAACGAAAATCAAAGGCGATAAATGACGAAGAATCGATACCAGTGGGCACGTGCTGGCGACGTTAACGCCTTCTTTGGCCTGATGTTAGACAACATTGCTGGCTTAGTGCTGTTGGTCGGCCTGATGGCTAGCGTTTATAGCTTCCCTGTAGAATTTGCATTGAAGTACATGGTGCCGGGGACTGCTATCGGCGTTCTTGTCGGTGACTTGCTTTACACCTTCCTCGCGTTTTGGCACTCAAAGAAAACGGGCAACACCAAAGTCACCGCAATGCCGCTGGGCCTCGACACACCCAGCACGATTGGCATGGTGTTTTTGGTTTTGGGTCCAGCGTTCTCTGGCAAGATTACGGCCCTCGCGGAAGCGGGTGGTTGGGAGATCGCGAAGCTACGTGAGGCTGTCGCCACCAATCCGGAAGCCGCCGAATTGTTCAACACGATCAACCATGATGCCGCCATGTTCACTTGGCACATCGGCATCTGCGCGATTTTCGTGTCGGGCTTGTTGAAGTTTGCAATGGCGTTCTGCTCAAACTGGATTCGACGCTCTTTGCCTCGGGCTGGATTGCTGGGCTCGCTGGCGGCAATCGCGCTTGTGCTGATCACTTTCGCGCCGATGGAGAAAGTCGGAGCCAATCCGCTGGTTGGCTTTCTGGCATTGACTGTCGTCTTTATTGGTCTGGTTGGACGCAACAAGTTCGGCAAAATCCCAACAGCACTTGCCGCCGTGGCCGTTGGTTGTGCGGTTTGGTACTTGCTCGTTGGAATCGACTACCTGGGCTTGGATGTGATCGCCGCTGAGTCTGAAGGATTCGAAACGACTTGGAATCCGAAAGAGTGGATGACCGTCTTTTCATTCGAGTGGTTCGGTGCGATGGGTGATGCGGTTAAGTATCTGCCTTATATCTTTCCATTTGCAATCGCGACGGTGATTGGTGGAATCGACTGCGCCGAAAGTGCCGCGTCAGCAGGTGATGACTTCAACACCAACACAGTGATTGGCATCGAAGCGTTTTCAACTCTCGTGGCGTCGCTTTGTGGTGGTGTGATTCAATCGACTCCCTACATCGGCCATCCGGCCTACAAGGCGATGGGGGGCCGAGCGGCATACACTTTGGCAACGGCATTGTTTGTCGGCGGGGCAGGGGTGATAGGATACTTTGGATTGCTGTTTCAATACATTCCCGAAGCCGCGGTGATGCCGATCTTTATCTTCATTGGTATCGAGATCACCGCGCAGAGCTTCCACGTTACGCCCAAACGTCATTACGCAGCACTCGCGGTTGCGTGCTTACCAGCGATCGTAAAGCTCGTTGTGATTTACCTCGAACAACATGTTGACTATGGAAAGTTTCATTCCAGTGAAGCGATTTTGAATCTGCGGGTTCTTGCCGGCGGCTTCATCATTACAAGTTTGCTGTGGGCTTCGGCACTTGCCAAAATTATTGACCGCAAATTCGCGACAGCCTCGATTTACATGGCGGTTGGAGGGATACTCGTTTTGTTCGGTGTGATTCACTCTCCGGCTGAGGATCAGATGTTCTTGCCGACCCAACTGAGCTTCAACGAAGTCGCTTCCGAAGGTTACTTTCCTTTGAAGACGACAAAGATCGTTATTGAATACGCGATCACTTATTTGCTAATGGCAGGTTTGATCTACGGCTATGGTTGGTTTGTCAAAGATTCTGTTTCCGAAATTTCGACGGATGAAGAATTTGAAGCATTGGCTGAGTAGCT
>CAYMFZ010000022.1:0-6343 GCA_964389585.1 uncultured Pirellulaceae bacterium
GGCCCACAAGTTACCGGCGGGCACTTGGGGCGACACGGCACGACGGGTCGGCACATTGTTCGTCGAGGACGAGGAGTGCAAACTGGCGTGCAACAAGACTGTGCCGGAGCACAACGACGCTTTTTCAAACAGCTTCCAATGCGGCAAGCGTCAGCCGAATTGGTCATCATCAACATGCTGAATACGATCAGCGAGCACAAAAGGCGATTCATCAAGTGGGTCTCCTATCTGAGAATCGAAACATGGTGAGCTAGAAACTCACAAGACCGTATGCGGTCATTTAAAAACTGTCAACGAGACCAAACCGGGAAAAACGCACCTTTAAATCGTTTTCAGCGACCCATTAGTTTTGGCTATGGATCGTGAGAGCCGACTGGGCGAAAGCGCTCGGGTTTAGCCCAAAGGCACCTACTTTAGGTTACGCACCGTCAACAATGCCTCCCCCTGGGAGGGTCGGCGTAGCCGGGGAGGATGCGGATTCTCAAATAGAACCATTGGAAAGCCTTTTTCATCGGCTGGTAACACCGAAAGGTTATTTTATGCCGTTAAGGCGAAAGAGAAATTAGATGAGTAGTGGACGCTGGCGGTAGAACTCTCTCAAGTTGCCCCAGATCTTTACAACGGTAAATATTGACGGTCGCACAATTCGAAGAGTCGTGCTTCATTTCACCAAGGCTTTCCGAGCATCTGGTGGAACCTATGCATCTCTTCGACGTCTTCGGAGCGAAATCAGTACGCCGCTCACAGCGAGTATTGCCAAACTGCCGGGTTCAGGCACTGCACGAATCTGCCCTCGAACGGCGACGTTGCCGCTTTGCCCCGCCGTGTGGAAGGCGATGTAAAGCTGTTCGCCCATCAAGTCGTCGACGAAATTTGAAAATAGTTTTGTGGTGCCAGGGAGGTTTTGATCAAACAAGCTCCCAGTGTTTGGATCAATCGCATCCGCGTCGTTGTAGATTCCCGTGATCGTGTTGTTTGCAAAATCAACGACCATTTCAGAATCGTCTTCGCTCGGCAGACCGAAGATATTCAAAACATGCGGCCCGTTGCTGCCAGCGAAAGCGTTGTGAAGATGAATCTTGTCGATGTCGCTAAACTCAGTTCGGTCTGCGGGATCAACTTTCAAGTCCATCCCGAGGATTTCGATTGAGTAACTCAGATTCTCTTGAGCATCGTCGAGTACGAATGTCGCGATTCCGGTTCCCGTTTCAGTCGAAGTGCCGCCCGTGACTTGGGCCGCATTCAACATAGCCTTGAACACCGTATCGGCGTTTGAGTTCGCTGCAAACAAAAGGCTAAGCGAGGTTAGAATCAAGGTAATTAGAAATCGAAACATAAATGGTCCCTGGGCTATCTTATGAATTCAAGGCGGCGTTTGGTTTGCTTATCGTTTGCGGCGTCGGAGCGTGACTCCGACCAGTCCCAGCCCAAGTACCAAAAGGCCAGTTGGCTCAGGCACGGCGCGAACGACGAACAATCCGCCTTGTCGATCGCTGACGAGAATCATATCGTCGAAATATGGAAACACGGACCAAGCACCATTAAACGACACGTTGTTGTCGGTGGCGTACGTGTCGAAAAAACCGACTTCTTCAAGAATCCCGTTGGCAGGATCGACTTCTTGAAGAATCCTGAGGCCAGAAGTGTAGTTGGCCTGATAGATCAAACCGTCTTTTACATACAGGTTATGATCAATGGTCAATTCAGTCCCTTCATGAAACCCAACGTACTCGGGGTTATCAAGGTCTTCAACATTCCAAATGTGTGTCTTAGTTGGAATTGGGTCGCCATCATCTGCGGTACCAAACACGCCATCTTCACCACGAGCGTGATTGTATTCGTCCAGCTCGTCGTTCATGTAGAAGAATCTTTGGTCTTCTGAAAGCCAACCTTGATGTGAGTAATTCGCATCGTCGTAAGGATTCCGGGAGATCAATTCGGTGTTCGCTTTGTCGGAGACATCGACGATCGTCATCGTGTCCTCATTGGAGGCAAACACGATTTCTTTACCAATGTATTGAGAGTCAGGACCTCGATAAATCACAGCTTGTGCGTCGTGTGTGTAACCGTCGTTTGCAAAAGATCCAACTTCAGTGATGTTAGACGGGTCTGAAAAATCGAGGATAGCCAATCCGCCTCGGTGAAGCCGAGCCCCATCATTGTCATAAGCTCCGACGGCATATCCGAAACCTGTCTCTTCGTTAATGACGATGTTGTGAGCTCGCGAGAATCCATCGTAGTGATGCGTTTCGCCAAACGACACAGGGTCGGCTGATTGATCGACTGTAAGCAACTGCGTTAGGTCCATGACCTGGATGCCTTGGTCGTTGCCGCTTCCGTCCGCGACAATGAAGGCATGATTGTTGTGGACTTTGACATCACGCCATGAACGGTTTTGTCCAGCTTCATGAGTGTCCATCTTGCCAAGAAAGACAGGGTTGTAAGGGTCAGAGACTTCGATAAACGAAGTCCCGTTCGTCAGCCCGATCAATGCGAACCTTCTGCCAGATGCTGAATCTTCCCAGCCCCAAATGTCGTTTGCTAAAACCGAGGACCCTCCGCCAATCTTATCCAGTTCGAGTTGCGAAAGAAGTTCAACTCGCCATGAAGCGTGCGGGCCAAAGCTTCCGCTGCCTCCAGGCGCTGCATTCGACAGGTTCTTGCCGTCGCCATCATGAGCAATCGCAGAACTGGAAAACAATGCAACGGAGAACACCAACAGCCCAATGGCTGGCAATACGAGATAGCGGCGCATAGTGGATGATCCAATACTTGAAAACAAAAATTGACCGTCAATGTGGAAGTGGTCAATTCGATCGCCAATGAAACTAGACGTTTCATCGACACAGCACTTGGAGTGATTCGTTCCGTCACACGGCTGTACGAGCATGGGGAACAAAACCTAAGTCCCCATATTAACCGTCAGGCGAAGGAATCTCAATCTGATTCAAAGGTTCGAGAAAAACAGTCAGTTTCCAACTGATGAATGGTTCCAGAAGTTTGGGGATTCACGATACAACGGCGTACCAGCACCCGCATATTTCAAAGCGGTTTATCGCGAGCTTGACGAGTGAAAATTTGAGGCATCGTGTTGGGGGTAGGCAGATTCGGCAGTATTGAACGCATGTGAAAATGCACTTTTGGGACTTGTATGGCAGCTAGTTTCGCGCGACTGCTAAGCGTTTTGAAGAATTCGCTTGTGAAGAACACACCTGATGCGAAGTTGGATCACCATTCTGGCTTGCGGATGCACTAACCAGTCACAAAACCTTCCTGACACGCCGCCTTTAGTTAGTGCGTCTCAAGACTTTAGAATGCACCTTAGAATCCAAATCGTTCTCGTCGCATCAACGCAGAAACCCAACAGCCTTCGATTGATTTCATGACAGCATCTAATTCAAAACAAGGAGTTAACCTGCTTTGGGTTGGGATCCTGGTCGAGGGCGGGCTGGCTTGCCTTGCGCTTACGTTGGCTTGGATGGGAATTTTTGACCAGAAGCAAAGTCTCATTAAGCTCAATCAAGTCAACTTGCTCCACGCGCTGGCTTGGGGGTTTGTTGCTTTAATACCCATGCTAGGGTACCTCGCCCTGTTCCATTTTTGGCGACCAAGTTTCTACCAACCCATGCATCAGACAGTGGACGAACGGCTGAGGCCAATGTTTTCCAGTTCAACTTATTTGGAACTGTTGTTGATTTCGATCATGGCTGGTCTTGGAGAAGAGCTTTTCTTTCGCTGGTGCATCCAAGGCGGCATTTCATCATGGCTTGAGCCAACGCTTGGAATCCCAGTCGCCATCGGAATCGGATTGATGATCGCAAGCTTATTTTTTGGAATTTGTCATTGGGTCAACGTCACGTACGCAGTCGTCACCTTCTTCGCGGGGGCGTTCTTGGGAATGGTGATGGTTTGGTCTGGGACTTGGCTGGCATCAGCTTTCGCTCACGCTGCTTTTGACTTCGTTGCCTTGCTCTACATCGTCAATTCAAAACCAAGAACGCGAGCGACCGAGCTCTCTTGAGATGCGTCTCGCAACCTTCTGATCGCGAACAAATACAGTTTTAGATAGGGCTCCCAATATCTGAGAACGTCAGGTGAACTTTTAACGCTTTGGTCGCATTGGCAGAACACGATCAATAAAGGTTAAACGCAGAGGGCGCGAAGAACGCTAAGACGCGCAAAGAAGAACAATCGCGCTTCAGTATTTTTCTCTGCGCGTCTTTGCGGCTTCCGCGCACTCTGCGTTAAAATCTTCTTAAACTGCAATTTCTTGGGCTTCACCAAACCAACCCCCGTCTCAAGAGTGCTAAGAGTGCTCGTTAAGCACATTGCCAGAAAAACGAAAGTCAACAGGTTTCTAAACGTCAAAATCGGCCAGACCGTCTCGACTAGATCTAAAACCCAAAATCAAGTCGACGATTTGCAAACGCCGCAGGCTCGAAATACCATAGCCACCTTAAAATAGAATCTCTCCCGTTTTCGAATCGCCCAACTGGATCGACCGCATGATTTCCAAAACCAATAGCTTGGTTGCCTTTGCTTTTACGATTGTTTTTTTATTCAGCGCGGCAAATTCAGTTTTCGCCCAACAAGCGAGTACGAAAAAATTCAGCCAAGAAGACAAGTTCCGTCAGCTAGAAGAAATCCTGCCAACGCCAAACTCGGCACGTGCAGCGTCCGGTGCCCCAGGAAGCGGCTACTGGCAACAAAAAGTTGACTACGAAATTGAAATCCGACTCGATGATGAAAAACAAGAACTGTTTGGCAAGGAAACCATCACCTACACCAACAACAGCAAAGACAAATTGACTTACGTTTGGCTTCAGCTTGATGCTAACATTCACCAAGCCGATTCTGATGCAAACATGATCACGACGACTGAAAGCATCCCCGGCATGGGCTTTCGAACATTGAAAACGATTCTGGCGAAGGAAGTTTTTGATGGCAGTTTCCACATCACTCGTTGCGATGACTCGCAAACCAAAAAACCCCTCAAGCACACCATCGTCAAAACCATGATGCGTGTGGACTTGCCGGGCAATCTTGATCCTGGCCAATCATTCGCGTTTGAAATTGACTGGAACTACAAGATCAACAATGCCCGCGTCATCCGAGGACGTAGTGGCTGTGAATACTTTGAAGAAGACGAAAACTACATCTACGAAGTTGCCCAATGGTTTCCACGGCTTTGTGCTTACACCGACGCAACGGGCTGGCAGCACAAACAGTTCTTGGGACGCGGCGAGTTTACACTTGAGATGGGTGACTACGTCGTGCGGATCACTGCACCCAATGATCACGTCGTTGCCTCTACAGGAACGTTGCTCAATCCAGAACAAGTATTAACCGAAGTACAACGCGAGCGACTGGAAGAAGCAAAAACGGCTGACAATCCGGTCTTTATCGTCACTCCTGAAGAAGCCAAGAAGAACGAGTCGAACGAGCCAGACGGAACAAAAACCTGGATCTTCAAGGCTGACCAAGTTCGCGATTTCGCCTGGGCTTCAAGCCGCAAATTCATTTGGGACGCGATGCAGCACAACATGGGCGACTTTCCAGTGATGGCGATGTCGTTCTATCCCAATGAAGGTGAACCACTTTGGAGCAAGTACTCGACGCACTCGATTATTCACACACTCGAAGTCTACTCCCGATACACGTTTGACTATCCCTATCCAGTCGCGATCTCGGTTAACGGTCCAATTGGCGGCATGGAGTATCCGATGATCTGCTTCAATGGTCCGCGACCTGAAAAAGACGGAACCTATTCCGCGTCGACCAAATACGGATTGATCTCAGTGATCATCCATGAAGTCGGTCACAACTACTTTCCGATGATCGTCAACACAGACGAACGGCAGTGGACGTGGATGGACGAAGGGATCAACACGTTCTTGCAGTACTTGGCTGAGCAGGAATGGGAAGACGGTTACCCATCTCGCCGAGGCGAACCGCGCGACATCGTAAGCTACATGCGGAGCACAAACCAAGTTCCCATCATGACGAACTCTGAATCCATCTTGCAGTTCGGTCCCAATGGATACTCAAAACCAGCGACGGCATTGAACATCCTTCGGGAAACGGTTCTGGGCCGCGAGTTGTTCGATTACGCTTTCAAGGAATACGCGCGTCGTTGGAAGTTCAAGCGTCCGATGCCGGCTGATTTCTTTCGCACAATGGAAGACGCCTCGGCCGTTGATTTGGATTGGTTCTGGCGCGGTTGGTATTACGGCACAGATCACGTCGATATTGCCCTAAATGATGTGCGCGAATACCGCCTGTCTACGGGTGATCCCGATGTTGAATTCCCACAGGACCGCGATCAGGACATCGTGGATTATCC
>CAYMFZ010000022.1:6353-23366 GCA_964389585.1 uncultured Pirellulaceae bacterium
ACAATGGAAGACGCATCAGGAATTGATCTCGATTGGTTTTGGCGTGGTTGGTTTTACTCTAATAACCATGTCGACATGGCAATCACCAATGTGCGACAACTGAACGTCAACACGAAGAATCCTGATATTGAAAAAGACATCAAGCGAAAAGAGCGTGATGCGATTCCTGAATCCAACTCGGATCGTTTGAACAAAGACATTGAGCGACGGACCCATCGCTATCCGGATTTGAAAGATTTCTACAACGACTACGACGCTCTCGATGTGACAGCGGCAGATCGCAAAAGCTATGAGCGATTCTTTGCCTCGCTTTCTGATGAAGAGAAAGCGATGATCTCGACGAAGCGAAACTTCTACCTCATCTCGTTCGAGAACATTGGTGGATTGGTCATGCCGATCATTTTTGATGCTGAGTTTGAAGACGGCACCAAGCAGCACGTTCGCATTCCAGCCGAGATCTGGAAGCAGAACAACGAGAAAGTCACCAAGCTTTTGATGACCGAAAAGCAAATTAAATCCATCACGCTTGATCCGAGACTGGAAACAGCCGACGTCGAGTTGGAGAACAACTACTTTCCTCCTCGAATTTCGAAGTCACGTTTCGAGATGTTTAAGAGTTCTCGTTTTGGAAGGGGCAGCAATCCCATGAGAACGGCTGAGCAAGCAAAGGAAAATGCAAAGAAGGAAAAGAAGAAGAAACAAGCGAAGAAAAATGACAAGGAAGGTGACGACAATGAATAAGAATCGAATTTCATTCAATCGAATCCTGGCGACGGTTGCATTTACCATGCTGGGCCTATTGCTGTTGCCTGTGGCCAACACGCATGCCTCACATCCTTACCACGTCAGCAATGCTGAGGTGAATTTCAACGCGAAAACTGGGAACTTCGAAGTTGCACTTAACGTCTGGCCGAGCGACCTTGAAAAAGCCCTTGGCCAAGCTCAGAAGACGATTGTTGACTTGGACAAAACCGAGAATCTTGATGACTTGCTGAAGTCATATATCGAAAAGCGTTTTTTGGTTCGACCTGAGGCATCAACTTCCCAAGCTTCAGATTCCGATACCACCGTTGAATTGCCTTCGATTCGTTGGATCGGACACGAACGCAACTTGAAATCAGCCTGGCTGTATTTTGAGATTGAGTGCGACGCGCCGAAGTCGAATTGGATTATCGAAAACAGGGTCTTCTTTGAATTGAATGAAGACCAGTTGAATCAACTTGAGTTATCAGCAGGAAAAACCTCAAGGATTGTTGTTTGCCGTTCTGGCGAGTCGCGTTTCAAGTTTGAGACGGTGGCCAAAGAGTAGTTTCTCATTCTCAGCTAGAATCCTCAGCTCCACATTCGAAGTTAAAGGTCAATCCTTGATCACTGCTCTTGGCACGATCGCTGCCCATCTGTTAAGGCAACTCTGTCGCTTCGCTCGGAAACGGCGCTCGTTCACGGAGGTCGTGCGCGCCTACAACGCACAACACCGCACCCAACGCCGGCTCGACACGGTCTCCGAGACCCGATATCGCAAGGGTCTACGCGCCAACTTCTACATGGCCGGGGTCTACGTGGTCGGCGACCTCATCGGCGCCGTCATGCTGGCGCTCGTTCACGGAGTGAACGGCCACTATCACAAGAACGCCCCTTAGAAGAACTACAAAAGGTCTGTGGCGCGGGCATTTCCGTGCCATGCACTCCTTGCGCTTCGATCTTCCACACTAAGCAGAATAGATGGTCAAAAACTAAGGTTGGCCGTGCGATTTTTGCCCATCGACAAAAAAGCAAAACGCATTCGTCAAGCGAGTCGCAGATTGTGGCATTTCACTCCGTGAAATAGCGCCAACCCCCAATGCGAAGCGAGGGTTTCATCCACCACAAAACTGATCAGACGCCCGTAACTTCGAGGGTTCAGTTTTCCCACATTCGGCTTACACCAACTGCTACATTCAGTCGGATCCAGCAAGAAACGGTATCCCAGCAAGACTCAACATTGAGAGCAACTCTTGTTGAATGCGCAGGAACGACTCCATCAACTCCTGTGGTGAGACTTCGCGTCGATTGATTACGCGAATGGATTCACTGCGAACCATGACTTCAGAGGTTGAATCTGAGAATTCGATTTTGCACCAAGTCAGATCTTTGTCGTAGTCAATTTTCACTGATTCGATTTCGGCGTCTTCGATGTGATCAACGATGGCCTCCAAATCGAGAGGCTCGGTCAACAAGACTTCAAGGACGGTAAACCGATTCTCAAAAACTTCTTCGAACGGACCTGCAAATACTCGTGCGGGTTCAGTGATCTCAGAAATCATCCGACGCCAAACGACCTTGCCAGGGTAATCCTGGTTTTGAGACGCTTGGATTTCGTAGTTAAAGAATGGAGTTCGAATGACACCACCGCCGTCATTGGGACCGTCAACCGAAATTTCTTTTCGTTTCAACCCATACGACTTTCGCAAAGCCGAGAAGACTTCCTGAAGATCTTCATCGATCTCTGGCTC
This sequence comes from uncultured Pirellulaceae bacterium, assembly GCA_964389585.1. GTDB lineage: Bacteria > Planctomycetota > Planctomycetia > Pirellulales > Pirellulaceae > Mariniblastus. The sequence goes on from CAYMFZ010000022.1 coordinate 8,846, forward strand.
CGCAAGATCGGCGATAAAACGTTGATCGCTATCGCTACACTGCGTTGGAACACGATGGTGTTTTGCGTAACTCGAAAGTTCTTTGATCGATTCAGATCGCTCGTCAATCAAACGGGCTGAGCCGCTTGAGTTCATTTTGTCTTCAGCCATTTGAGTCCGTTCCTTCTCTTCGACTTTCTCAATTGAGAGTTAAACGCTTGGCATCCCTTGAATTCGCCGCCACGCACTGATTTGCCCAAGGTGACCATTCTCATGGTTCAGCATCAGGTACGGCAACGCGACGCCTGCCGTTGGCATCACGTCTTTCCAACGCGGCAACATAACGGGCTGAGCAAAAATCGAGTCGTCAGCGTTGCCCAGCAGCTCTGCGACTTGCTCATGGCCCTCCAAAAATTCGGCAACCAATTGTTCTTTCGTGGCGTATTCACTTGCGTCAGCAACGGGCCGAGACTGCATTCCGAATTTGTGTCCTTTGGGATCTTCGAAAGTCTCACCCTTGATGATCGAGGCGATCAAAGGCACGTAAACATTCAAGTGACTGAGAACCCAGGCAGGATGGTTCGAAGGCGCATCAGGATTCGAAGCCGGCTGGGCGACCATCTGCTGGACATCGAGATCAGCAACCAATTTGGGCGCATAGTCCTGATTTTTCTTCCAAGCGAACAAGTAGCCTTCAATTACTGGTGAAGCCATATCTTTAAATTCCGTATTGATTTCAATCGTTCAGTTACTGTGACATGTTGGATTCATCGCGATCCATCTGCACAGCTTCGGTGACTATTTGTATCATGTTGAGTCGGATAAGCGAAAGTGGCGACAGACAATGACTCGGTAAATATAGGCTGAAATAGAAATGCGACTTTTTGAAGGCACCGAATTTTATCAGCCGCCCCGCTGCGACCGATGTCAGGAACTCGTTGAAGTTTGCGAATGCCCGCCGCCTCCCGTTGAAAAAACGCCGCCAGAAAAGCAGACCGCTCGGGTCCAAGTTGAAAAGCGAAAAAAGGGAAAAGTCGTGACAGTGATTCGTGGACTTGCGGAAGGCAATCCCGATCACCATTTCTCCGACTTGTTGACCAAACTGAAAAACGCCTGCGGGGCAGGTGGCACGATCCAAGAAAACACCATCGAGATCCAAGGCAATCACAAGTCGCGAATTGAAGGCATTCTCAAAGAGATCGGCTTCCGCATCAAAGGCTGACCGACTAACCAATTTCGAACCAATGCCGTACAATTTTCAATGGCGAGCTAGAGCAAGTCGCCAAGCCCACACACGTTTTCATGAATTCAAGCTATGAATGAACCTGACGAAACTTCATCCAATCCACAAACGTTTGAATTGGAAATCAAAGACGCGCAAGTCATCTTTGAAACCGTTTGGGAAACTCTGGAAGAGGAAGTTGGCCACAAAAATCTCAGGTTCCCAAAAGAGCTTATTTTACTTGGTGGAGCACCCGGTTCCGGAAAAGGAACGCACACAAAGTTTATCATGCGTGCGCGAGGATTGACTTGCCCGCCAATCGTCATCAGCCAATTGCTAACAACGCCTGAAGCGACTCGAATCAAAGACCAAGGCCAGATGGTTGGCGACACCGAGGTCATCGCAATTCTTTTGCGAGAGCTTTTGAAAGATGAGTATCGAGACGGTGCGTTACTCGATGGATTTCCCCGAACTCCCGTGCAAGTCGAATGTCTCAAGATGTTGGTTGACCAAATCGACCAACTGAACAATGAATTTGCCGACACCGATTTGGCTATCCATTTCCGACGACCCATCATTCACGCGATGGTTCTGTTTGCCAGTGAGCAAACAAGTATTGAACGTCAACTGCATCGCGGAAAAGAGATTGCTGCGCACAACAACAAGGTTGAAGAAACCGGAGTAGGCCAGAAGCTTGAGCTTCGGGTAACCGACCTTCATCATGAAAAGGCGGCCCAGCGATATCGCGTCTTCAAAGAGTTCACTTGGGACGCTTTGCAATCGTTGAAAGAGATCTACCACTATCATTTCATCAATGCGGAAGGTCCGATTCGCGAGGTCGAAGACAACATCCTCAAAGAGCTTCAATATCAAAGCTCGCTCGAACTCGACCCGCAGACTTTCGACCGACTCAGCCCGCTGCCGTTGGCTGAAGAGATCACGATTCACGCGCGACAGGAGTTAGTAAAACGGCTTGATAATTACGAGCTTTCCCATCGAGAGCTGTTTGTCAAAGTCGTCGAATCAATCGACTCGAAATTCATGCCGATCATCACTCGACATGCGTTATCTGGACGGGCGAACGTCAATTCTGAAGACGATTTGTTTGCCGATTCACTCGCACTTTCTATGTTGATCGATATCTTCTCGGAGCGTGGTTATCATGCGATGGTCGACAAACGGATTCAAGAAGTTCCCGAACGAGTTGATTTGACTACTGGATTGATTTCTTCAAAACAGAAAATCGTATATCGAATTCAAATTCATTTCGAAGGTTCTTCCATTCGACGCGGCTAGAGTTTCAACCGAGTACATCACCAAAACAAAACCAACCGTTTTTTAAGGTCGAGTCCATGAAAAGTATTTCGCTTCATTCGCTGGTTTTACTCGCACTAACATTGATTGCAACAACGTGTAGTTTTGCAGACGATCCGCCTGGTTGGAAACAACTCGAAATCGGTGACGCGGCTCCTGATTTCAAGCTCCGTGGAATCGACGATCGTGATTGGAAGCTCGGCGACTTCGACGACTCCAAAGTGCTCATGGTTTACTTTACGTCTAACCATTGTCCTGTTTGTCACGCTCACGATCCGCGTTTGATGACGCTCTTGAAAGAGCTGGAGGGCAAAGACATCAAGGTCGTTGCCATCAACCCGAACTCAGGTGATGGCCTTCGCCCTGATGAACTTGGATATTCAAAATACGATGACAGCTTCGAAGACATGAAGCCTTACGCCGCCGATCACGGATTTACTTTTCCTTATCTTTACGATGGCGAAACGCAAAAAACAGCTAAGGCTTATGGTTGTCGTTCGACGCCGCATGTTTTTCTATTCGACAAAGAAAGAAAGTTGCGCTACCGCGGACGGTTGGATAATTCTCGCTTTGCCGATCCTGAAACGGTGAAAACACAAGACACACGCAATGCAGTTTTGGCGATACTGAATGACGAGGAAATTAAAACACCGATAACAAAACCATTTGGTTGCTCAGTAAAATGGCGTGAGAAAATCGCGGCAGTCGCGAAAGATCAGAAGCAATGGCAAAACGCTGATGTGACCATGGAGGATATTGACGCCGATGGAATCGCAGCGTTGGTTGCGAACAAAACAGAGAAGTATCGCCTCTTCAATGTATGGTCCACGACTTGTGAGCCTTGTGTTGAAGAGTTTCCGGGACTGACCAGCGTCGCCCGCAGAATGGGCATGCGTTCCTTCGAGATGATCACCATCAGTACCGACCTTCCTGAAGATCGAAAAAAAGCACTCGCGTTTCTGTCAAAACACCGCGCTGTTACGCCCAAAAGGATTAAGCCTTCGCTCGAGGCCGAAGGGCGAACGACCAACAACTACCTCTACACCGACGCTGACATGGATGCCTTGATCAAATCGCTCGATCAAAAATGGGAAGGCCCACAGCCTCACACCATTCTTGTCGCTCCCGGCGGTGAAATCGTTTTCCGGCACAATGGAAAAATTAGCGAAAAGGAATTGCTTGCCAAGATCCTTGAGGAAATTTCGACAGTTTACCAGCCAAAAAAGTGAATCGGTTATTCATAGATAATTCCGATTTTGCGTAAGCCATCGGAGGTAATTGCCGTTCCATCGCAATTAATAAATTCCAATTTGGGAAGGTCTTTAAGGTTCAGTAGTCCGGCATCTGAAATCGCCGTGTTGTTGAGTCCAATGCCGACAAGATTGTTGAACCCGGATAGCCATTTCAATTCTCCATCGACGATTTCACAGTCTTGAAGCTGCACTTGCTCGAGATTGGGTAAGCCGTCAAGAAATTTCAACGCGGCCGAATCAAAGTTATCTGGATCAAACTTGACTGCATAAATCATCGCGCCTTCTGACCGCTTCAACAAAGTCGCATTCGCTTTTTCAAGCAGAAAAATCTTGCGTGGCGAATCGGCGGCAACTCCTGAAACTTCGACCATTTCGTTGACGTCAGAATTTCGACCTTCGAAGAATTGGTCTTCCGCAATCTGAATTGGCACCCCCGTTCGCTTCGCCAGAAAATAGCCGCCTTCAACCAATTTTCGCGGCTCTCGAATATGAAGCTTTTCTCCAGGCTTGGCGGTGAGCGCAAAGTAATCGATGTAGGCTTTTCGTTCGTTTGGAAATGGAACGCCCAGCTCCTCCCATGATTCGAGAGTTTCAACATCACCATTCTTTCGCGTCATCGCTGCGATGGGGAGGTTGGCCGAATAAAGTGAATGGGTGAAACAATGACGAACTAGTCCAAGGTAGAGTCCACCGGGAATAATCAGCAACGCGGCAACCGCCACTTTCTCCCAACCCGATCCAGGAAATGGCAAGACTGAAAGCGGCAAGCTGTCTTGCTTGGACTCGGTTTTCTTTTGTGCGTTCGAGCCGATAAGACTTGCGTTATGGCAATTCCATAACAACCAAGCACCAACAATTGCCGTGCAGATATTCCAAGGCAGCACGCTGTAGTTCCAGCCAATGATCAGCAGAAAAATCGTGATACCGACATGGAGCGAAACGCAACCCATCGCGCCCAGCTTCGGTCTGAACCAAGCCAAAACGCCCAGCCCGATTTCGCTGATTGCGACCAACCAAGCGAAAGCATAGTGAAACTTCAGCGCGTTGAGCCCAGTTCCATTTAGCAATTTGAAACTGACCTGCTCAAACCAATCAGGCGAAACGACTTTGTGAATCCCCGCCCAAAGCCACATCGAAACGAGATACCAAACGCACAGCCGACGAACAGGTTTCCAAACGCACGCCCCCATCAAGAAAGTGACAGACAATATCTGCGGCTGGCAACGGAATTGGTCCATGAACATTGCGGCAAACAAAACAAGCAAGTGAATACTCATGCCAAATCGCTTGGGAGTTATCAATACCAACCCAAGCGAGATCAGCAACAACACTCCAACGGCAATCTGTGGCGTCGCCGCGATCCACGGCAAATTGGGGGGCGCGGTTCGAACTTGCCATACCGGCCATGAAATCAGGATGGTTGCGGCTTGTGAGATGACGCAAATTACCAGAAAGAAATATGCCGACCCGTCGAGTTGTTTCCAAGCCAAACTCAGCGATGGATTGGCACTTGCTTGAGCAGCACTTGATTGTTCGGGAACTTCAATACCTTCTTCGCAACGGTTAGCAATCTGACGTTTCGATTTCCTATTCGACATGATTACTTACTGGGCGATCGAATTTTGAATTGAGTTAAATTTGCCTTGGCTAACTTTGGCCATATCCTAAGTTCGCGCTTAAACACCGTCCATAGAACTTGAACTCACCCCAGAGAACCGAACACAAGAAAACGCGACCGGGCCTTGTTAGTCTTGTCCAATCTCACGAGTTACCAGACAATCCACGCCTTAGTTCCTGCAATGAGCTTTTGCTGCCCGCCTCGGCCTGATGAACCAGCAAAATAGGCTATGAGATTTCGCTGGCCCGAGACTAGAGCCAACGGCACACAAGTTGTGGGATAGGTTTCTAATCAAATCAACTAGCTTGACTCGCCAACTTCCATGAACCTTCAAATCTTCGAAATCTGTTCCATCGTGATCGTGTTGTCAGCCATTTTTGGTTACATCAACGTCAAAGTTTTGAAGTTGCCGAATACGATCGGCTTAATGATTGTCGCGATTTGCTTCACTGGATTTTTGTTTGCCAGCAAGTTCTACACGAACTTTTTCATCGACATCGCCAACAATCTCATCACTCAAATCGACTTTCAAACTGTCTTATTGAAAGTCATGCTTGGCTTTCTTCTATTCGCAGGCGCGATGCACACGAATTTCGACCAACTCCGAGTTCAGCGTTGGCCAATTCTTGTCTTCGCGACGTTGGGCGTCCTTGCTTCCACTTTCATTTGCGCAACTCTGATTTATTTCGCGTTTCGAGGAATTGGGATTGAGACCCAGTACATTCATTGCCTCTTGTTTGGAGCGTTGATTTCGCCGACCGATCCCATTGCGGTGCTTGGTATTCTCAAACAAGCAGGCGTCCCGAAAAAGTTAGAAACGAAAATCGTTGGCGAGTCGCTTTTCAATGATGGCGTCGGCGTGGTTGTTTTCACCACGATCTTTATGATCGCAAGTGGCGGAGGTCACCCGGGCGATCATCATCCTGACCATGCTGCAAATTTGAAAACAGACATTCAGCAAGTCGCGTTTGTTCAAGATGCCGAGAACAGCAAAGACTCAGACGATCACAAAACTGAAGCTGAAAAAACACCACCCTCGGATCATACATCGGACGTCCATCATGAAAACGAAAAAGATCATCCCGTCATCGCAGTGATAAAGCTATTCGGCACCGAAGTCTTAGGGGGAATCTTGCTTGGCCTCATTCTCGGTTACGGCACGTTTTTGCTGCTCCGGTCGATCGACGACTACGAGATCGAAGTCCTAATTACATTGGCTTGTGTGATGGGTGGCTACTCGTTGGCGACGGCACTTCATCTCTCTGCACCTTTGGCGATCGTGGTCGCCGGCTTGATTGTCGGCAACGATACCGTTCGCGGAACTGCGATGTCCAAGCAAACGGAGATGTATGTCAATCGGTTTTGGGAATTGATCGACATCATGCTAAACGCAGTTCTGTTTGTGCTGGTAGGACTGGAGCTACTTATTCTCAACATCACCGAAGAGTATTTGTATGCTGCTGGCCTTGCGATCGTGATTGTTCTTGTTGCACGATTCCTGTCACTCTTGCTTCCCGTTCGATTTTTCGCCAAGCGTTTGGATTTCGTGCCTCACACGACGACGATCATGGCTTGGGGCGGTCTTCGAGGTGGAATCTCGATCGCTCTTGCGTTGACGTTGACTGCCGACATGAACCGCGAACTATTCTTGACAGTGACTTACGGCGTTGTGATCTTTTCGATCGTCGTCCAGGGCCTAAGCGTTGGCAAGCTCGCACGAAAGCTGATTGGTGCTGAGAGTATGGGCAAGCCAGGAGCCGCGCATTAAGAGCTTGACCCCAAACTTGTGATCGTTGACGATTAATAGCGATTAGATCGAGCGAGCAAAATCCGACCAACCGAAAGAATGATTGTTTTACTAGTCCGCTTTGGAAGCGAGCGTCTTTGGACTACAGCCCAGCCCGAATAACCTCTTGGAGTCCCATGACGCCCAAATATTGCTTCTTTCGCTTCGCTCGGAAACGGCGCTCGTTCACGGAGTGAACGGCCACTATCAACGGGCGGCACTTCTTCCAAATGGCACTTCTTTATTGTGGCATTTCACTCCGTGAAATAGCGCCAGACCTGATGCGAAGCGAAGGTCCCAAACCCAACCTTGATAAAAATTGAACTACTGAACTTCCAATCAAACGCGAACAACTGATTTCTTATGAAGTCGAGAAGATTTCGCTTCTCGAAAAACAAACTGATGGAATCCTAGTTTGCCAATTCGCCAAAGTAGACGGCGTTCAGAAACACTCGACTGGTCGCCTTCCAAAAGCCTCGAAAGTTTGGATCGTCGGCCATAAGAATAAATCGCCCTCGGCCTTTCGGCTGAACCACCACGCTTGCTGAGCCTTTGAATTTCTCCACGTTTTCATCGCTGCAGTAGCCAGCCATCAATGGAGCCGAATCGTCGTAGATAATCGGATTTCGATAAGGACTACTCGACGGCTCAAGAAACGTCGCGTGGTTTCGAAAAACGGGAAGACTTGAATTAGTGAATCCAAACAGCAACGGATGCGTTGTATCAATTTTAGTTTTGAAAATTGCACCACTAATCAGTCTCAACGCTCTTTCATTCGAGGCCGATCCAAACGGTTTTTGAATGGACGGTTTTTCAGTCTCTGGTGATAAATTGCCCTTCACTGCAACCAGACGCCGTTGAACCGACGTGGCAATTGAGCCGATCGCGATCACGGTTCCGCCGTCGTTGGCAAATCTCTCAATTTGCTCCCAGTTGTCGCTTTCTAAACCGCCGCCTGCCAAAATCAAAGTCGTGTACTCTTTCAAATTGGCTCGACTGAAACGAGAAGACTTAAGCATGGTGACGGGCAAACCGACTTGCGTGTCCAAGCAATGCCAAACCGCGCCCGATGCGTAGGCTGATGCTGTTGGGCCGATAATCATTGCGATGTTTGGCTTGTCCAAAACCGGAAAGCTGGAACTACCGAGATCCGGCCCGCCTAAACTCAAGCCTGATTTAATCGGCTCAATGTTTGCGCCCCGCTTCGCTCCCAATTCAAGCAGACGCTTGATCGTGCTTCGTTTGTCAGTTTGAGTTCCAAGCACAACCGACAAAGTTCCGTGCCCAAACTCCTTTGACTCACCGTTAGCGTTTTCAAAGGTGACGGGCTTGGTTGCGACCCGAACTTTGACACCTGCGGAAACCAATCTCCCAAGCAACCAAGCGGCTGCGTCATCGCGGTAGTCGATGAAGTACGCAAGATGCTCCTCTTCCATTTTGAAAGGTTCGACACCTTTCGCAGATTTTGGCTTGAAAGCAATCAACGAATCTTGATCGAGTTTTCGCTTGAGTCCGGCCTGGTCTAGTCCATAAGCGAGTGGAAGCGTCCAACTGGATACGTCGTAAAAAATGTTCTCTTGAAAATTCGTTTGCTTCATCAGCAACGACTTGAGAAACCGATACTCAGGCTGCCTGGCCGGAACCACCAAGGAGAACTCAGAATCAAAAGTCCGGTCGCCATATTCAAGATCTTGTTTCAGTCGAAAAGTCTGAATGTCGTGACGGCGAAGCACTTTCGCGAACTCTTCCAAACGCGTCGAATTATTCGGACAACTGAAAACGTACGTCTTAACATCGTTTTCGTCAGCCATCTCAAGGGCACGCTGATAAAAGCTCTTTTTGAAATTGAGCAACTGCTTACGCATGGCGCTGGTCGCTCGCAAACTTGTCAACGAAGTCGTGAATTGATTGGCAATCGTGTCATGAAATCGAAGCAATCCATCCTGGTTGCGTTGAACGTGGCCACGCGAACTCGCTTGCTCGAACAAAATCCCAACGCAGCCGTGAAGATCTGGATACGTTGAACCTTTGCCCATATAAAAATCGTCAAACCGCTCCTGCGTGAAATAAAGACTTCCTCGTTTGTCGAGTTCTTTGGCGTGGTAAGAAGCGAAATGCCGCGTCAACTCCTGATTCCGCTTTGGCGTCATCGGGTTGGTTCGCTCTGGAATTCCGGGCTGAAAAAAGTACGTCGAGTTCGTGCCCATCTCGTGAAAATCAAGAACCACGTTTGGCTTCCACTTGTGATACCACCCCATTCGACCGCGACTTTCGGGATGAACGAGCGGCAACCAATCTCGGTTCAAATCAAACCAGTAATAGTTCACACGTCCCGGCGGCCACATTTGATTGTGCTCGGCGTGCTGTGGATCGGGATTGAGAACGCGACCACGATAACGATTGGCCCAATTCGCAAAACGATTGAATCCATCGGGGTTGAGACTGGGATCAAGTAATATCACACAATCGTTGAGCCAGGTTTCAATCTCTGGCCCTTTGGCCGCGGCCAAGTAATAGGCAACTAAAGGTGCGCAGTTGGTGGCACTGGGTTCGTCACCATGAACGCCGTAGCCCATGTTGATCACAGCCGGCAAGTCAACGATGTCGACTTTGCTCGCGCTGTGTTTCGTCAACTGTCGGTGAGCGGATTGAATCTTCCCGAGACGTTGCCTGTTTTTTTCTGAAGTGATCGTTAGCAAAAGCAAAGGCCGTCCGCCGTGGGTTTGTGCGTACTGCTCAATGGAAATGCGTGGTGAAACTTCCGCAAGCTTGCGAACGTAGTCGGCGACTTGTGCGTGAGCGAGGTGGCGGAACCCAATGTCGAAGCCAAAGAACTCCTTGGGCGTGGGGATCGTTGAATCGTACTCAACATCCGCTGGCCAAAAAGATGTTGGCTTTTCCTGCCTATCAGTTTGCGTATTACCCGAGGCTTTTTCTTGAACTTGTTCTTGGGCCGCGAACACGAGTTGAGGCAGGACCGTCAACAACGTTGCCAGAGCAATTGGGCGAATAAAGCAAATCATGGTGCAACTCCAAGTGGCGAATCGATAGTTCGATAGTAATGACAGTATCGATCCGATTGTCCGGTCAAGTTCGACATCAGTGAGCTGGCTCGCAGCATACAATTCGGGCCAGGTCAAAACCCGATTATAGTTGAATCCACGAACAGATGATTGGCTGGCTAGGCGTTGTAAACATTCACGAACCTATTTTCCAAATCAATATCCGGAAAAATCTGCTTAACGTGATGTTTCAAATGCTCAACGTAGTCGGGCATGATGAATTCGAGCGTGAACGGACCCGCGCCCTCAATTGAAACCGTGTTCTTCAAATACTGTGGATCAACGTTTTGGATTAAGAATGCGATGTGCTTGTTGTAGGACTCCCACAACTCGATCATCTCTTGCCAATCCGCCGCTGCCCAATTTTGAAGGTCAACCCAGTCGTCTTGACGATACCCTGGAAACTCAAGATGCGGCTGTTGCATCATGCGAACGAATTTTTGTTGATTGTTGCAAGCCGAATCGATCAAGTGACCGAGAATCTCTTTTCGAGACCATTTCTTGGGATGTGGCCTCTTTGCGATTTCTGGATCATGGATTTTGCCTAAACGGAGAACGACATCCGCGACGATGGCTTTTAACTCTTTGGCGATTGATTCCATTACTCCGCCGCTGATTCGGGTTGTCGTGCCGCAAGCTCACGATCAATCATGAATAAGCCATTGGGATTTCCTTCAACCATCCGAAGTTGATCAATGACTGCACGTGTGCTCGCCTCTTCTTCGACTTGTTCGTTGACAAACCACTCAAGAAAAACATCCGTGGCATGATCTGACTCCGCGCGAGCCAAATCTTTAAGGTTGAAAATTAGCTGTGTGATGTGCTGTTCGTGTGCCAACGCTTTTTCAAATAGGCTGAGCGCGGTCTCATCCCCGGTTTCGGGCTTTCCAATGGCTTCCAACTCGATGGTGCCATCTCTTTCGAGCACATAATTGAAAAATCGGTCTGCGTGACTGAGTTCCTCGTTGTATTGCAACTTAAACCAATTGACGAATCCGGGCAGTCCGAGCTTGTCTGCTTCGGCCGCCATCGCCAGATAAACGTAGGCCGAATAAATCTCTTCGTTGATTTGTTTGTTAAGAGCCTGCTCAACCTTTTTTGACTGCATTAGTCGTCTCAATTTGATTATTTTCTGCTGAATTGGTCACGATCAAGAACCGCTTGAAAGTCCAAAAAGCCGGTAAGAGTCACTTAAGCCTAACCGGATCGAACCCGGTTTCGCAACCAGTCCACTCTCCACGTAAAAAAGCTCGGTTCCTCCAGCAACATGAGAAAGTCAGCCTGTCGAATTCTAAGGGTGAATTCAATCCAGCCAGCGATTTTGCAGGCAACCCTAAGTGAAACTATTGAGTGAGTGTTTGAGAAGGCGGCAACACTGGTTCATAAGTCTTTGCTCCCCACCCACCCTGTGCAACTGCGACCTACGTCACCAAGCGAAAAACGCTGTTCCCCACTCTCGTTCCCCACTTCAACGCAGTAGTTTGAGTAATTCTTCAAATTTCATGTTTTTGTTCGACCTAATTGAAGTCCGTTTACGCTCTAACTAATGAAGGATCGTTTTGAAAACTTACACCGGGAAGCGCGATGGAGATCTGCGCAACCGGTCTGCTGCGACGACAGGTTATCCAATGGCATCTAGCTCCGAAACTCGCAATTCTCACGACACGCTTGACTTGAAATCGCAATCAGCTCCACGAAGCTCGGTTCTGAGTGGGCTCTCAATTGCAATGAAACGATATTGGTTCGTCGCCGTTCCTGCGATCATGCTCAACATCGGCTTGACGCTTGATCATGTCATCGCGACCAACAATGAAAATGTGTTTCGTGTTACGCTCAAATCCACCGCGATGGAAGCACTTGCCGCTACAAAATCTCAAGACGAAGAGCCACTCAGTGACACCCTGCGAGCGCATTGGATCACAACCAATGACGACGGTGATTTAACAGGTCGAATCTCGGCTATCGAACCTTCGCAATCGGTCACCGTTCCTATTGAAAAATTAGATGTGTCGCTCCTGAAGAAGGGCGAGAAAATCAGTAAATCCACAACCGATGACGAGGGCAAGTTTCTACTTGAAGACGTTCAACCCGGGGTCTATACGTTGGTTGCGTCAGGGCAAAATGGATTCCTGGCCTACGGCGTCAACGTGCTCCCCAAGCTCGAAGTGTTCGACGCCTTGGAGAGAAACACGCAACTCGATCCGCGCGAGAAAAACGCCTTCTACGTTTCGCATTTCGAATTGCCTCAAGACGCGGTTGTCGCCGAAGAGCTTCAAATTGATGCGGCTGCGGTACCGCCAGAATTCAGCACGCTTCAAAGAATCAGTCAAAACTTCCTGCCTTCCGCGACGGCAATGAACATTAGTCGTGATTTGGATGACGCGAAAGCGATTGGTAAGGCTTCAGAAGTCAAAGGAGGATTTAAGTATCCGTTGAGCGATAACGGATCGCTTGCTGGCAGAATTCAGCCGATTGCGACCGACGACGGCGAGCCTGCCAAACTTTCTGACATGAATATTTTCTTGATCCAGGATGATGTTGAAGCGGCACGAGTGACGGTTGAGGAGAACGGCAAATTTGAAATCGAGGACGTTGATCCAGGCGTTTATTCGCTGATTGCGGCCGGTGAAGATGGATTTGCTGCGTTGTCAATCGAACTCGTAAAAGCGAAAGAAAAAATCGGCGGGCTATCCGGCACCAAAGCACATTATGTTTCCACCGGTGCCGCGAAAAACAGAAAAGGTCCGGGGCTTGGTATCGCGATCGTTTCAGACCCGCAGGACATACAAGCTTGCAAACGCGAAGCTCAAAACGCGTTTAACCTGCGGCAACAAATGAACAACCAGTTGGCCAATCAGCAACCGTTTAACCAGTTCGCCAATCAGCCTGCAGTCAATCAGTTTGCCAATCCTGGACAAATGGGCGCGGGTGGGAACATCGTTCAGGCACCCACTGGAATTGTTCAAAGCGGTTTTCCTGCTGGAGCGATGCCTGCACCTTCATATGTCGGTGGATCGTATTCAAGCGGATTTCCTGGTGGCGGGTTTCCCTCGGGTGGTGGAGGATTCGGTAGCCCCAGCTTCGGTGGCGGCGCGACTCCCCAACCAAGTTTCGGCGGACCGCGAGGGTTCGGCGGTGGTGGGCCACGAAGCAACATTGGAACGATCGCTGGACTTGCGATCTTGGCAGTTGGCATCAGCGACCTTGCCAGCAATAACACTCCCAGCTCCGAAATCGAATCCGGTGCTCCTCCAGCGCCCATCTCTCCAGTGTCGAGATTTTAATTGGCTGATCAAAATTTGGTAAATTGGTTTCGCGAAATGATGTATCATTTCAACTGACTCTCACTGACGCTGGTATGAGCAACAAACCATTGCCGATTGGCTTACTCGTATAAATTTCGAATAATGAATTCGGTTTGAAAAATCACGTTATCGTTCAACGGTCAAAGCAATGAGTCGAGATCCGAACCAAGACGGGGACGAAAACGAGCTGCCGAACGAGCCTGAGCCATCAACTTCGCGAGCCAAGCCTTCAGATCCTGACGCAACAATGCGAGAAGTTGAGTCGACGTACGCTGTACCCAATTCAAAGTCCAAACCATCAGACAATCGGTTCAGAGAAGAATCGGGGGCTGAAAAAACGCTCGATGGATCCAATGCCTGTGGAACCTCTGCTGAGGCGAAGCGACCTGATACTCAAGGTTCAGCGATCAACCCGTCGAATTCAAATCGGGCTGACAAGACGGTATCTGAAATGACTGTCATTGATCAGACCGTCGTCGAAAGCAACAAAAAGACGATATCGAGTCACGGAAAAACGTCGTCAAACCAAGAATCCTCAACGCCTTGTTCCAAACAGAACATCGCCGTTGACCAGACGACAGCCAACTTACAGACGGTTGGTGAACGAGAAGATGCTTCTGTCCTCACGCCAGCCGCAGAAATCGAGAGCAAACCAACGTCTGACCAAACAGTTGACACGACGCTTCCCGAAACCGATTCATCACCTGACGACCTTTCATTCTTGACTGAAATGTCGATGGCGTCTGATGAAGAACCTTTGAGCGATCCCAAAGTCGAGCCCAATGATCTTTCGCATCTCACGGAGATGACTTTCGCTGCTGGAGCAACGAGAGAAAATCTAACCACCCCTGACGACAAGTCTCGCCCGTCCGAGATTGGAGCGACTGAGAAGACAGCCAACTTACCTGGGCCATCGATTGACTCAGTCAACAAGACCGCCAAAGAAACAAGAACCGCACGATTCAATGACGCGACGTACGGC
>CAYMFZ010000023.1:0-10690 GCA_964389585.1 uncultured Pirellulaceae bacterium
CGACGGCTGCCATCTTGCTGGAATTCGATTGAACTTCTGGGTCACTAAGTTGTTGCTCAAGCTCTTCAAATCGCTTGAGTTTTTCGTCGAGCATTTCGCGCATCGTGTTTGCCTTGTTGGCGGAGACTAAGACCAGAGAAAGAATCATTGTGCTTCATTGCACAAGCGGCATGGCTGAAAATGTATTCATGTAGCCGCGAACAAAACGAGAAGCTAGGCGTCGAAAATAGATTCGGCGGCGCTTGTGAAAAAGAAGTTGTCGACGGTGAAATTGGGTCTGTTCATCGGTCCATCATTTTTGAATTTGACGATTTAACTATATCAGCCAACGAAAATTCCAACAAGTCTCGGATCGCGTTTCCGCCCCCGGTTAGGTTTCTTCAGCATCCTTTGAAACGATCGTTTCGGATGATTTCAATCGTTCTGCAAATAGGGAATCGACAATCAACTGAAGGGCATGGTACATCACGATTGGAATCATGCTCATACCCAGATTCACTGCGGTTGAAAGTCCAATCATCAACGTTTTTTGACTACCTGAAAACGCGACAGCAACTTGCTCCTCCCGCGTTCGCCCAGTCGCTTTCGCGATCACAATTCCCAACCAAAACACAAAAACGTGAACTCCCAAAAGAATTACCGCCGCGATCAAAATACTCTTCGCGTCCAATCCCGTTTGATCGCCTTCGGAAAATCTCAGCCCCATTTTTACTGCACCCAGGAAAACCATTGTCAGAATTCCAATCAAGGCGATAAAGCTGAGCCTCGGTTTGTTCGCTGTTGCCCAAGCCGCCGATCGTGAATGGAACCGAGCCAATTGCGCTACAGCGATTGGCAAGACGACGAAAAACAGGAGTTTATAAATCGTCCCAATCAGCTTGGACGATTCGATTTCGTTTCCTGTTTGAACAAAGATCCAAAATGGCATAACCAAAAAGCAACTTGCGTTGGTGATGATGGTCACCATGATCGCCACGCTATCGTCACCTCCAGCGAATCGCGTCAAGACAGCCGCCGAAGCCAGTGTGCTGGGCGTTGCAGCCGCAATGATCATCCCCGGCCCAAGTTCGGCACCCGCCAGTGCAGCGAGCGGCCAGATCAGCAACGGGATTAAGACTAGATTGAGAGCCACGGCCAGCAACGGAGCCAGAGGTCGAGAGAACGTTCGTTTGAGGTTGCCAAACGCGAGTGGCCAAGCCATCAAGAACATGGTTGCAGTGACAACCGACCATTTCAGCCATTCCAAATTGCTCAACAATTCAAACGGTCCAGCCAACGAAAATCCAATCGCCATCAGGACCAGCAACGAAACTAAGAACCACTGTTTGCGAATTAGCTTCATGTGTAAACGTTTGCTCGTGCGATCGGTCTGTAAAAGATGGTTGGGAGGACGTTCCGTTGACCTATTCGAATCGTTGATCACCCCGCTGCCAACCAGTACTGATTGGATTAGAATTGTCTCTTCGGTAAGTCATGACGCATTTTTAAATTTGTGTTTGGCGACCTTTTTCAACTGACAACCAACCAAGTTAAAAATCAATGCTTCGATATTGGACTGCTGGCGAGTCGCACGGAAAATGCCTGCTTGCGTTGATCGATGGGTTTCCCGCAGGTTTCGAAATCGACACGGATAAAATCGACAAGCTGCTGGTCATGCGGCAAGGCGGCTATGGTCGTGGCCAGCGTCAAAAGCTGGAACAGGATCACGTTGAGATTCTGACAGGCGTTTGGAAAAACGTGACGCTTGGTGGACCAGTCACGCTGCAAGTTCCCAATAACGATTACAAACTCGAACGGCTCAAGGAACTTCCCCGCCCGCGACCTGGGCACGGTGACTTAAGTGGTTCCATCAAATATCTCAGTTCGATGCGTGGCATTCTCGAACGTGCCAGCGCGCGTGAGACTTGCGTTCGCGTTGCGGCCGGAGCGCTTTGCCAGCAATTGTTAGAGTCGTTTGGCATTCGCACAATCGGCTATGTCGTGCAGTTGGGAGGACTGAAGATTCCTGCAACCGAGGGCTCATTTGATGACCGGTTGAAACGGCGAAACGAGAGCATTATTTATTCGCTTGATCCAGCTCAGGATGATGCCGCGAAACAATTGGTTGATGAAACCAAAAAAGCCGGCGATACGCTTGGCGGAATAATCGAGGTCGTTGTTGAAGGGCTGCCATTTGGATTGGGCACGCATGCTCAATGGGATCGAAAGCTCGACGGGAAAATCGCCCAAGCTGTAATGGCGGTCCAAGCGATCAAGGGCGTCGAAATTGGAATGGGATTTGAGTCCGCAACTTTGCCGGGCAGCCAAGTCCACGATGGAATTCAGTTTGATGAAAAGCAAGCTGAATCCGCCAACTTGGGATACGCGCGACCGACAAACAATGCAGGTGGCCTGGAAGCCGGCATGACCAACGGGCAACCGCTCGTTGTTCGGGCGGCGAAAAAGCCAATCAGCACGCTGCAAACACCGCTTGAGTCGATCAACATGCAAACGAAAGAACCAAGCAAGGCCAGCTACGAACGTAGTGATGTTTGTGCGCTTTCGGCAGCCAGCATTATCATCGAGGCGGTTGTCGCTTTTGAAATTGCGGCCGCCATGGTCGACAAATTCGGTGGTGATAGCATTCAAGAAATGCACGCTCGTTGGGATCTTTTCCAAAAAATGGCTCGCGAAAAATAGGCTTTATCGCGTTTCTTTTGTCGTGCTTCCATTCGTAAGTCGATTTGCAACGTGAAAAACGTATTGGCGATTCACGCCAAACTCATCAAACTACTGAATGTCATCTAAGTAACGCCATTAAAGCTTAGTCGGTTCACCGTTCAGAAAGTTTTGGCGGCAACTGGTAGGAACCAGTTTTACTTCGATCGAATGTGGGCTACCAACCAACCTGACAAGGACGTCAGACATGAGCGACAACCAACGTCGCGCGATCTTTCGCGTCATATTCTTGATTACTTGCTTCCTTCCAACGGGCGTCGTTGGCTACTGGATCTGCCATCCACAAACTGCTGATGGCTGGGAACGCGCGATCCAAGCCGAACTCGGAATCACAACCCAGATTGATTCAGTCTTTACACCCGGCCCCAACGTCACGATCTTGACGGGAGTGGAGTTCACAGACCCCGATGGCACACTTTTGTTTAAAACCGTCGAAGCGAAAATCGAATTTGGTGGTGAGAAAGAAAACCGCGTTGTAATTCCCTACAAAGTTGAACACTTGAGTAGCCAAGGCTTGGATTACCTCGTCAACACGATTAAAGACAAAGCCATCCGAAAGGATTCAACTCAAACTCCTTGGCGGATTGTGTTTGAGGCCGACACTAAAATTGAGCAAACGATGTTTGCCGATTTAAAAAGTTCATCCGATCGGTCTGACTCTTCAATTGTTCCCTTGGAATTTGTTTCTAGTTTAAATATTTCCGATCTAAATATTTATCTTGGGCCGAACGCTTCAGAAAACGGGACCTTCGCGCAGGCAAGTTTCTACGTTGATGACAACAATGCTTTGGCTGGCAATCTCGATGGAGAATCGCTTGCTGAACGCACGCCCGTTATCTGTGAACTTGCGAGAACCGAGCAGAATGGAACCTTGGTTGCATTGGATAGCAAGGGAAACGCGTTGCCTTGTTGGTTGTTGGCAAACTCTGCAGAAATGCTTCGCCCGCTAGGTTCAAAAGCGACTTTCAATGGCGAGATTGCCATTGAAAAAACAACTCCCAGTCAACAACGGTTGAAAGTTACTGGCGAATTTCGTGACGTCGATCTTGGGCGATCAGGTTTGGCTCGAGCGAACGCTTACGGTGATCGCCCTTCGCTGGCACGAATCGAAGTGATTCAATGCGCCTACGATCGTCATGAAAACACGGCTTGGAATGTGGTTTTGTTTACCGATCAAAATTCGACGCTGCCGGGCACTCACATTCGCGAGTCCGATTTGTTTTACGAATCGAAACAGATCAACATCGCTCACGCATTCGAGCGAACGCTATTGCCATTGGCTCGAAACGCCGCGACGGACGCAAACTACAAGTAGCGATGGTGTTCGCTTGCATCGGTCTGAACTAGCACCCGTTGTAGAACTTGTTGTACGAGGATTGTGAGCCGTAACGCGTAAGCGGTCCGGCAGTTTCAAGCTAGTATCACAAAAAATGACTAAATGAATAACACTAATCAGCGCTAATTGCCTGTTCACTTGGTTAATCAGTATCCGATTAGTAAAGGCCAGCGTCTGCCTCGTCATTGCTCAAGCGATGTTTTCGCGTGACCTTTTTTCGCTTGCGTAGCTCATCCAAAATTGCATTGGAATCAAAGCCAATGTTGCCACGACGACGTGGGCGACTGCAAGCCAAAGCATTTTCATCACGGTGTCGTCTTCGGTGCCGGCGTATGCATGAAGTCCAACGCCCATTGCGTTGACGCCTTTCCACGACCAAAGCACGATCACGTTTCCGAGAATCGCAAGCGATGCCAGACCCCGATCTCGAACCATTCCGCCCCATCGAGCGTGAAGCACAACTGCATTCCAAAGAACGATCATCAGAGCTCCGTTCTCCTTAGGGTCCCAACCCCAGAATCGGCCCCATGAATCGTCGCCCCAAAGTCCACCAAGCACTGTTCCGAAAAAGCTACAAAGCAATCCAAAACAGACGGTTCCATAAATGACGTTGGAAAAATTTCTGCGCGATTCTTTGGTGTTGAAGGCAGGTGTGAGCAGCAATCCAATCAAGTAGCCCAATCCCAAGAGTCCCGCCGCAAAGGTCGCCGCGTAACCAATCGAAATACAAACAACGTGCGTCGACAACCAAAACTGCGTGTCGAGAACGGCGACCATCACTGTGAATGTATCTCCATCGACAATGGTCATCGTCCAAGCCCAGAGCAGCGCCAGAAATGCGCCCAGTCCAGCCGTGATGTGACCGACACCAAGTTTTGTGATTCGCTCAACGACCAGCATCAACGCGACCATGGCGGCGGAAACGAACAGCACCGAAGAATAAAGATTGGTAATCGGCGGTCGGCCGGAAATAATCACTCGCTCAACGAGGCCGAACGTGTGAATCAGCAATCCCAGAATAAGTAGCACGGTTGCAGCACGGCCAAATTGCCGTCGAAACACCACCCAGCCAATCATCGCCGCAAGAGCCGCGGTTAAGTAAAAGACTGACGCGAAATAGAACGGCGAAGACATGTTGTAGGTCCGCTCTGCACTCAAACGGTGGGGCTTCATTCCAACCGGCGGATTGCCGTTGAGTTTGGCCAGGTAATTCTCCAAAGTCGAATTGAACGTGGCGGAGTCACCAGCAAGATAAGCCGGTTTAAGTTTCAGCAACATTTTCGCCAGCTCATTATCTGATGACTTGATTTCACCAGATCCACCGTTGATTGACGCAAGCTGCGATTCCATCATCGACTCAAAACGAGGCTTTTGTTGTTCGATCATTGCGTCAACGAGCGGCCCCATTTGGACTTCCAATTTTTCTTTGATGCTCGCCGGGAAATCATCCCAACCGTCTTCCAAAATTCCAGCCAACACACGTGGGTCGGTTTCACCGTGTTGTTCAGACATGACTTTCAAGAATTCAGGATCCGAAAGATAGCCTTGGATAATTCGTGAACGGATCGTGTCCTCGCGGAGTTGGGGAATGATCTCTTGAGCGATCACAGCAGACGCAAGCTTCGATGTCGTGTCTGCTTTTAGGTCTTTGGCGAGGCTTGAAAGCCAAGCTTGGTTTTTGAATTCGGAAAATGAAACCCACGGATCTTTTTTGTCTTCTGTGGGCACAACCAACGGAATCAAAGGCGATTTCACGACTTCTTGCGCGTCTTCAATTTTGATTAGCAGATCCCGATCAGGCCGATCTGGAGGACCAAGAGCAAGTTTCAGTCCGTAGAGGCGTTGCATCTTAATCGCAACTGTGTTGAGTCGTTTTTGAAAGACGGTCCAGGAATCCGAGTCAGTTTTGTCAGAATCAGGAATCAGTTTTCGAAGTTCCGGCTCAGCCTCAAGCATTTCATTGAGTGTGTAGCGAAACTTATCACGCGGAGCAGGGAAAGCGGCTGGCAGCTCGAGCGCTCCAAGGATATTGAGGTCTTCGATTCGAAAGACGCGATATTCGTCGTAGCCATCGGCTTCGAATAAAGTGTCAGCAAGCCAGCGAATTGCAGGTTGTTTCTTGTCATTTTTGTCATGGATTTTTTCGCGTTTACTTAACTGGCGCGCGGTGTTGCGGGCGTATGAATCGAGAGGTTGAACACGTCCGTTGATCGTGACTGGAACTTGGCCCAGCAAATCAAGTCTCATTTCTTGAACCGTTTGGCCAGAGCGGTCACGGCGAATTTCTCCCATCACCCAAAAGGCGAGCAGTCCAACTAATACCAACGATGGAATCCAACTTTCCCAGCCACCGATCGCCATGGCTTCCGAGTCTGCTGAGTCTGCCAATTCAGCCAACGTTGGGTCGTTTTGGTCGGACTTCACAGGTGGCTTTAATTTTCCTTCGGCAGACACAGACTGTACCGCTCGCCTTTGTCGAATTCGACGCTCCTCTTGTTCTCTAGATTTTTCAAGGAAGCCGAGCAGCGTGTTGCCAAATTGAGCGATCAATCCGACGACGGTAAACATGCAGCAGACATAAGGAATCATCCAGCCTTTGTTGCGAACGATTTGAATGATCGAAAGTTCGCGACCATCAGGCAACTTGTTCATTCCCGATTGATAGAATGTCTCATCCGCGTATCGAAGCGGGTTGTTCATCCAAATCCGTTGGTCACTTTCGATTCCATTATCGAAATCATTTAACACGACGTCGGACGAATACCAACGCGGCGTTTCCGTTCCGAGGTAGTCCTCGCGTTGGGCGTCGACAAGTGTAAGCGAATACGGTTTGTAATTGGTCTTAAATCGAAGAGCGATCCGATAGGACTTGCCATCGATCGTCACTTCATCCGAATTGTGCTCGCCAATATTTTGGGTGATCAAGTGAGTACCAAGCGACTCGCCATCTTTTCCTGTTAGCTCAACGTAGGCTGAAGCGATGTCGACCGCAGAATCCGAGTCGGTGCCGGCGGCTTTGGAAAGTTCAATTGCTTTTAGTCGTTGACCAATTCCTTCGGTGGCTGGATTGCCTGAGCCATCGGCATTGGCAAGATCAGAGTTAGGAATGTAATTGACACAGGTGATGTCAAACGGAAGATCGTCAGATGAAATTTTTGCCGCCGCTGGATCGCGAAGATAAGTTTGAAAAGAATTTTGAAGTCTACTTCCCGGCACCGAGACAATCTCATCAAACTCAGGATCGGAAACGTCGATGATAGCCATCTCTGAGTGCCGAATATCAATGGCTTGGCTGACGGTTTGACCTTCGAAAATAGTCATCCGCTGCTCATCGTTCGTGACCGTCACGTAGATTTCATTCAACATCAAACCTGCAATGCCGAGGTGAAGCAACACAATTCCAGCTTTGCGCTTGAACAGCAACATACAGGCAAAATAAGCCACCAATGCAGCCATGGTCGCCTGAATTAGCTGCCACAGAATGCGCATCGCCGAATCACCGATGAATGCTTGCTCACCAAGGAACAATGTGATACCCAATCCAACAGCAACCACCGCGCCAGAGATGACAAGCAGCAGTCTTTCGACCTTGCGTTTTTTGTCGAGCATGAACCAACCGAATCCCGCGCCGATCGTCAGTCCCAGCAGGCCGATTTGCATTAGCATCCACATTTGTGTCCACGAGATCGGTGGTTTTGCTTGAAATCCGTCAGCGTTTTGCCCATTGAAAATCACGGCCCAAGTCAAAAAACCCGCGAAGATCGACGCGACGATGCCGATGATCAATTTCGCACCACGAGCTTGTAAGCGAAATCGCAAGATGTGGGCGGCCGACAGATTCATCAACATCAAAATGAGGATGGTCAATCCGCTCGGAACATAAAAGCTTCCACGTACGTTTTGCAAATTTGGAAACCAACGCGGAACCAAAAACGTTTGAAACGGGACTTCGACAAACGCCGAACTGAAGTGTTTCATTTTGACTTCGAAAACGTCAGCTCGTGTTTGATCGAGCGTCGCGATGAATGTCACAATGACGCTCAGGATCAACAGAAAGACCGTCAGCTTGAGCGACGCGAGGGGCGTTACAATCGAGCGTGCAAAATCCATTGGTCCGATCGACCGACTCTCGGTAGCAGTCCGAGAAGAAGTGTTTGAGAGTATTTCTGATGCCATTATTGAATTCGCTTTTGAAGGCGTTGAAATGTTGTTGGCTTGGAAGTTACTGGTTATTATTTGAACTTTAACGAGCTGAGAAATTTCTCAAATTCGGCTCGACTTTTGTCGGTCAGCTCTTTCTCACCTGCCAGTTTAAGAAACCAGGCAGAGCCATCTTTCTTAACCATGCCAGCGATGGTGCCATTGTTCGACTTGGATTCAAGATCAATCAAGTCGATCATTTTTCCTTCGACGCCATCAATGACCAAGGGTGTCGTACGCTTGGCAAATTCGCTTTCAGAAAGACTGCCCAATTCGACTTGTTGAGCCCATCGCATCACGTTGGGTTCCCATTTGTTGGAGTCTGCGGGCATTTCAATGACGGTGATTTGAACTTGGGCATCGTCAACGTTTTTGGTCAGCCGAGCATGGACCATCGAAGAGGTTTTGCCTTCGCTCCAACCCTCGATCGGTTCGAACGCAAGCGACGTCGATTGGGAAGCACCTGGTGAAGACTGACTGCCAGCGAATGGTGCGAATGGGGGCTTTCCGCCTCCACCCGCAAACGGTGGTCTCATTTGTCCAGCGCCAACGCCGACAGCGTCAAAGATCAAATACTTGCCGTTGTCGTTTTCTAGTTTTTCGATCTGTTGATCCAGCTCGGATTCGGTGGAGGCTTTGAGGCCAATTTGACCACGCCACCGATTGATGTTCAGCAGCAAATCTTGGTTCGGGCCGAGACTTGAGATCGCAAGTTCCAAAGGCGGATCTGTTTTGTCAATGATTAACGTCGTGTGTCGCATTGGCTTGGGGCCTGCGGTCGTCCAGTCGTCGGGTGCTTCCCATTTAGGTTCGTTGTCTGTGAAGCTGACTGACTGGAAAAACTTCTTCCATTGCGATTCCGATTTATCGACGCGATCGGCGGGGCCAGAAATTTTGAAGAACCAAGTTGCTTCAGGGTTTTCGAAAATCGCCACCGCCATTCGGGTTTTTTGCTTTGGGACAGAATCGACGACGGGGGTGTTGGATTGGCGAAGTTTCTCAAGCCCTGACCGCTCTTTGGGTACGCGGCGTTTTACGATTGCGTCATCCGAACATCCAAGCTGAATAATCAGCGCGGCGACGATAAATATTAGAAACAGCTTATTCAATTTCATCTTTCGGATTGGATACATCAATATGATGATTTGGCGATTGGAATCATTGGAGTTTTTTGGTGACCGAATTTTGACTTCGTCTCGATTCTCGAATTCGACCAAGCATCCGCCATGGTCATAACCGCACGAGGGCGAATTGATTTTACTCATGGAACGATTTTTGGACTATATCACGGGTGAATTGGCTTGACTGAAGTTAATGGGAAGACAAATTGTCGCGGTCTGAGCAGCCAAGGTGGGCTGGCGTGAATCGTCGTCTTGTTCTGCGTTGAAAAGTTAACGAATCGTGGAACAAGTTTTCTTCAAATATCTGAAGAAGTTTGCCCAGCTCAAACGTCTATCTACTGGTGATCGAGGTTTTCGTCCATTAATCGCTGGTTATGAGATCACGGATGCCAGAAAATCAGATTCAATGATTGAATTGTTGGAAAATCTCTACCGTGAACACCGCCAAGGGCTTTTTACGTTTGCGCTGTCAGTTGTTGGCTCGGCGGACCTCGCAGAAGACGCGATTCAAAATGCGTTTACGAATCTGTTGCGTCAGTCGCACCAGCAAGAATCCAACTGCGAATCAGAGTTGACTGTTGGCTATTTGTTCCGAGCCGTTCGTAATGCTGCGGTTGATCTCTTGCGATCTGACAAACGTAAACGGGTTTTGGGTGAGTCGTTATTCGAGGAGTTTCGGTTGCACGATGGTTTGGACGAGCCTTCGAATCATTTGTTGACTAAAGAGAGAAATGAAATATTGAGACGTGCGGTGAATGAGTTGCCAGTTAAGGACAAGGAAGCTGTGGTGTTGAAGCTATTCGCTGGGTTAACGTTTGATCAGTCGGGTGAAGTCGCCGAAACCTCACCCAAGACGATGGCTACCAGGTATCGCCGAGCCATCGCGAAACTTGAGAATCAATTGAAAGGACAATTATGAACGCTTCAGAAAAATCAAATGATGTGGAAACGATTTTGAGTCGGATGGAGCTTCGCGGGCCAAGCGATCAACTTGACAGTGCGATTTTTGGCTTGATGGATTCTGGCGACAAAGTCCGTCACCAAGCGGCGGTAAGATCTTCAACGAGTTTTGGTTTTGGCTGGCCAGTTTTGGTTGCAACCGCGGTTGCTGCGGCCATGGGGGGAGTACTGGTTGGATCTTTTTATTCGTCGAGTGGAAAGAACCCTGTTGGACTCACGGCCAACGTTGCACATGTTTCGAATTCAGCCGAGCCAACAGTTAGTGGCTTAAAAATTACGCCAGTTAAATTCAACATCGATGCTTACGAAATTTTGCATGGTCACTCGACCAATGTTGCCTATCAAGACTGCGATG
>CAYMFZ010000023.1:10700-22914 GCA_964389585.1 uncultured Pirellulaceae bacterium
CGATGCGTGTCATGTCGAAGGGCAGGACGAGGCTTTCGAAGGTTGGTTTTATGGTGATGGTGAGTTTTTTAAGTCCCACGCGGATGCGGTGAAAAGCAAGAAGTGTTCGAGCTGCCATGTCAGTGTAAGCTCGCCAAAACAAGACAAGGCCGATCGCTTAAAAAATGAGGCAAAGAGACTTGGGCTCAAGCATTCAGACTTTCCTCAGAGCAGTTGCGTCAGTTGTCACAAAGCCGTTGAAGAACTTCCAGCCAGAAAAGTCAAAAAAGATCCCGAGGCGTTTCACCACCATTTTGAAAGCGTTGAGAACTGCTCAAATTGCCATGTCGGAATTCAAGGATTTAAGCACAGCAAGAGTGGTGCCTGCAAAGATTGTCACTTCGTTCATTCTGACGCGAAAAATCTGGGCGAGCGAAGCTAAGCAGTTGGAATGGGACTTGAAGACGACAGACGCGGATAAAGCAGCGATATCGGCTTTTGTGGTTCGTCACAACTAAAGTGCATAGTTGTGAGCCGTGAGCCGTGAGCCGTGACGCGTAAGCGACCGGGCATATATACCCGGGCTTCACGTCCCATCGGCTCACAGTGCGAGCTGGTCAAGTCAGCTTTGACAGACCACTACGTCGCCGCTGGCAGTGCCGTCCCGGCACATTCTCCAAATCCGATTCGACGATGATTCTCGTTTTCGCAAAAGCCCTTGATGATGACTTGATCGCCGTCGGCAAGGAATTTACGCTCCTCTCCGGTCGGTAGCTTGATCGCAGTCCGTTGAGTTCCTGGCACCACGTTATCTCGATCACCATCCCAAGTCAGCTCAAGCAGGCATCCTCGCGAATCACGCTCAGGTCCGCTGACGGTTCCACTACCCAGCATGTCACCCGATCGCAAATTGCAACCGTTGCTACTGTGATGCGTAACCATTTGAGCCAAAGTCCAGTAGAGATTGGTAAAACTTCCTCGCGTCAACTTTTGCGGCTCGATATTTTCGTCACGCATTTTTTGGGACTGAAGATAGACTTCCAATTGCAAATCTACGCCACCAGATTTCGAATTGGTTTCGCTGGCAAGGTAGTCAAGCGGAATTGGATCGCCTTCCGGTCGTGAGAACTCTGCACAACGAAACGGAGCGAGGGCTTCCATGGTTACGATCCATGGTGAGATGGTGGTGATAAATGATTTTGCCAAAAAAGGCCCAAGCGGCTGGTACTCCCACTTTTGAATGTCTCTCGCCGACCAATCATTGAGTAGCGTCAATCCAAAGATATGATCTTCTGCATTTTCAATCGAGATTGACGAACCCAACTGATTTCCGCCACCGATTAAGCAGCCAACCTCCAACTCGTAATCCAGTAGCTTGCAAGGTTGACGCGTCGGAGCTCCACCAGCCTCAGCAGGCGAAAGCTGGCCAACGGGACGACGAAACTCGGTGCCACTGACAACGATGCTGGACGCTCGACCGTGGTAGCCAATTGGGATGTGTTTGTAATTTGGCAAAAGCGGATTGTCTGGACGAAACATGCTGCCAACATTGGTCGCATGAAATACCGACGCGTAAAAGTCGGTGTAGTCGCCAATCGAACAAGGCATCGCAAATGTGACATCGGACTGAAAGACGAGCGCCTTTTCAGTTGTCGTTTGATCGTGACTACTGTTTTCGATCAAGAGACCAAAAATCAGCCGTCGTAGCTTGCCCAATTCTTCCGTTGGCAAACCCATCAATCGGTTTAAGGTCGGCTGCGTCAGGACATCGACGTACTCATCGCTGAAAAGCCCAAGCTCCGCACACGTGCGAAGATCGAGAATTTGTTCACCGATTCCAACGCCGATTGAATCGGGCGAGCCAGGCTTTTTGAAAACGCAATAAGGCAAATTTTGAATTGGGAAATCGGTCTCTGGCGTGTTCGCGCTGGAAATCCACGAATTCGTAGTTGGCTCGTGAGTGGAATTAACCTTGTACATGGACGTGTAGCTTTCTGGTTGTTAGCGAAAGGCTTTAAGCTGAAAAAAGTTCTTGATTCGAAAGACCCGGAATGTCTTTTAATTCTTCAGTTGGCTCAGTAAAGGAGCAAGAGCCAAATGAGCGAATGCCCTGACTCCTTGCCGATTTTATCTGGTCTGTCGAAGCCGACTGCGAACCCCATCCGATCGCATTTTCTTCAAACAGAAAACGATCGGGAGTTTCATTTGATATTATTTCGGTCAAGACGCCCTCGTTAGCTCCTTGTTCAAAAGCGAATGCGGTTGCGAAAAAGACATTCAGGTACCCGTGCATCGTCGCGATTGGGGCGTCGTCTTGATAAGTCAACTTTTGTTTGGCTCGAATGGGGTGATGTAGCCCGGCGGTTGCTTTGAATCCAACTTTGTGTCGGGCGCAGCAAGCGATGAAAGCGGCGACAGCTTCTGGCGATGGAATCAAGTCGGGCGTCACGCCTCCCGTTCGGATCTTTGCGAAAACTGGTTTGGTCGATTTGGATTCTGCAAGCGTCCTAATGAACGGCTCCGGATCTTCATTCCATGGAATTTCTAAAAACGAATTGATTCCCGAGTCAGGTAAGCGTTCGATTGTTGCTGACAGCAAATCGGTGGATAAGGTTTTGACTTCGATCGCATCAACGACCGCAGAAACGTCCGCTTCGACTAAATGGCGTTGATTGAAGTTGCGAATCGCTTCAAGCCCTCCTTCAAAACCGCTTGAGTCGCTGGCGGTAACTGGAGGAACCAAGGCGCTAATACGCCAAGGAGCAACCTCGTTGTCGCGCGGAAGAAGTGGCTGAGCTGTGGTTTCAAATTCAGAAAATCTTGAGGCAGGAATGATCAAGCGGCCAAGCATTCCGTTTTCTGAACTTTGAAGGTAGTTCGCATAGTTTTCAACAACGGCGTTCATGGGAAGTTCAGCGGGCGGGAACAGTCCTGCGTAATCCACCGCGCCGTGAAGAAGTTTTTGAATCGCAGACATGGCCAGTTTATGGGATTGAGCCGTAGATTTTGGAAGGCGCTTACAACCTTCAACCAACACTTCAAATCGTATCGTTGAGACTTGGAAGCGGCAACAACTCATTTTGAGTGTCCATAGTTTGGCGACGCGCATAAAAAAACCTCAATCATTCGATTGAGGTTGAATTGGTTGATTGCTTTGACCGTCAGCCGGCGTTAGCCTTCCATGCCGACCAAGCGGAGGAAGAAGTTAAGAACGCCGCTGCCGATAACTTGATCTTCAGGCAGCCACATGTTTTGGGCGAGGTTGTAAGCCACCATTCCGCCCGTCAGCAACAACGTTGTGACAAGGCCAAGGCCTAGAACTTGATAGAGTGAATACGGAGCCTCTGGCAAAGCAGCAGGTCCGCCGACAGCCGCAGCACCCGGAACAAGCATTCCACCCATTGAGCCATCGTCGTATCCCATTCCGCCATCGAAACCAGCGTCGTCAAGCATCGCAGGTTGGGCGCTAAAGTCGTCGCTTTCGCCGAGAATGGTTGCCGCTGAATCGTCAGCGTAAATTTCTGAGTCTTCAAGGGCGATGACTTGTGAGCCACTCGAATCATCCTCTTCCATTGAGGCTTCGAGTGGAGTCAGGTTGAAATCGTCTTCCTGCATGATGGTTGCAGCTTCAGGATCAGCTGCGTCTTCCAAGACGATCATGTCGTCGTCTTCGGGAAGCTCCAGAGCATCAATGTCTGAGCCACCCAGTTCCAATGGTTCGTCGCCAAACGCGATTCCACTTTCGTTTGCACTTAAGTTGATGCCACTCTCGTTGGCTTCAAGCATGATTTCTGAACTTGAGTCACTATCATCAAGCACAAGATCGCTGTCTTCAAAATCGCTGCTCAGTTCGGCACTGTCTTCGAATGAAGCGCTGTCGGCAAGCGATAGTTCGTCGCTAAACAAATCGTCTTCGGACAACAGCAAGTCGTCTTCATTGCCGCCACCAAGCATTTTGCCGGTGTCAGATGAGCTTTCGCCTTTCTCGGCTTCGTCGTCCAGCAGGTTCGCTGAGTCCGCTCCAAGCTTTTTGCTACTTTCAGATGCCAAGCTCAGACTGCTACTTCCGAATGACAATTCCTCGTCACCATCAAACACGTTTTCGTCTGATGCATGGATGTCTCCGCTGTCATCGAGCTTCAGCGCTCCACTATCATCGCCAAGATTCTTTGAGGTGCCTTTCTTGAGGAGGCCACTATCAGCAAGACTGATTTCGTCATCGGCGTCGAGGCTGATGGAGTCTTGGCTATCTTCCAGCTTGTCCATCAAGCCTTGGATTTCGACTGAAGAGTCTTCGATGTATTCGGCCGAGTCGAGGTCTTCGATCAAGCCGGCAGATGATGAGTCTTCAGTGACCATATCGATTCCTGAGTCAACACTCAGATCGATATCGAAACTTTCACTGATGTCATCGGCAACACGTGCAGCGTCTGAGATGTTGAGCTTGATATCTAGTTCGCCTGCAACGCGTTCGAGTTCAGTCATTTTGAACTTCCAGTTTGCGCCATCGCGATACCCGAAGATCTCGTTGTTTGAACGTAATTCCGTCAGCTGCTCGACAGTCATTCCAAGAATGTTAGCGGCTTCGTCCATCGGAATAAGTTTTGACATGGGTTACAGCTCCATCGTTTGGCGTTCGCCAAGGTTTCGGGTCTATCTCAAAGATGCATCAAGGGCGATATCCACCGCCGTGTGTACTCGGTCCAAGTATAACTTGGCTAAATCGCCGACTGGTAAAATCGAACATCGGAAACCAGATAATTCGCAGATTTCTGATTTCTTTGGTCTAATTGAGACCAACGTTTCAATTCTAAAAGCAGGATTGGCGGATTCAAGCAAAACAGACCCGTACTCATGGATTTTCGGCATCTGGAACTGCCAAGGTTGATTTTTGCTGGCACGCCGCTCCAGCCCGCAATCCTGAATCCTAATAACCCGCAGTTGAGGGTGTACGATTGGAGCAGCCGGAATAATCCTCATTCGGAAGATCGGCTACCCAGGCGGGTTGGCCGTATATCGATTTGGCAGAACGGAAACACAAATGGAATTTTAAAGCCGCAATGAACGAGAATACTTCACCACCCAAAAAAGCAGACAAACCTTGGGATCAAGTCAGTCCCAAACGCCGGATTCGGTTTTGGCGAATCGTGTTGGCCGTTTTTTCGGTTAGTGCAATCGTCGTTGCTTTGATTTGGTTCTACTGTTTTCGTATGCCCGGTGAGTCGTTCGTTAAAGCTTCGAATCTTGGTGTGCGGAGCGCTCAGTCGGCTGGAAACAGCGAGTCTTCAAGTTCAACCGACGCCAATCAGCAATTTTCGAAATCAGAATCCGATTCAGACGCGACTTTGCCAAACGAGTCTGTGGAAAACGTGAATCTAAGTCAACCTAAAGAGCCCACGCAGGTTCTTAGCGTCGCCGATGAGTTGAAGAAGTATGTCACGCATTTGGCGGTAACGATCGGCGAACGAAACCTCCGACACCATGACGAACTTTGCGAGGCGGCGGACTACATTGAAAAACAATTCACCGATTGGGGCTACCAACCCAAACGTCAAACCTATCAACTCCGCGGTCTTGATTGCTACAACATTGACGTCGAAATCAAAGGCACGAAGTCACCCGAAGAAATTGTGATCATTGGTGGACACTACGACAGTGTTGAAGGGACTCCAGGAGCCAATGATAACGGCAGTGGAACAGCCGCCATGTTGGTGCTGGCCAATCATTTCAAGAAATCAAAACCGGATCGAACGTTGAGGTTTGTGGCTTGGACAAATGAGGAACCGCCCTATTTTCAACACCGCGGAGCGATGGGGTCTTGGGTGTATGCCGAGAAGTGCCGAAAAGAAGACCAAAACATCGTCGCCGTGCTCAGTCTTGAAACGATGGGGTACTTCACGGATAACGCTGACTCGCAAAAGTACCCGGCTCCTTTGAATCTGTTGTACCCTTCGACTGGCAACTTCATTGGATTCGTTTCGAATTTGAATTCGGGCCAGCTTCAAAGGCGTGTGATTAAAACGTTCCGAGAAAACGCCAAGATTCCCAGCGAAGGTGCGTCACTTCCTAACGCGATGCCGGGAGTTGGTTGGTCAGATCATTGGTCGTTCTGGCAAGAGGGGTATGTCGGTCTGATGGTGACTGACACCGCGCCGTTTCGATACCCGCACTACCATGAAGCATCAGACACGCCCGACAAAATCAACTTTCCAGAAATGGCCAAGGTTGTCGATGGCTTGGTGTTTGTTGTGGAGGACTTGGTGAAGTCGGAATCTGAGGAGAAGAAATAGTCTTGATGGTGCCGGCGCGTTGTAGCTTTTAACGCAGAGGACGCGGAGTTCGTAAAGACGCGCAGAGGAAGTTGCCCGGAGCAATGTCTTCAAGAATTCGACAACTTACTACTGTTCTAGAAAAAGATTTCATAAATAGAATTCCAACTCTTCAAAGAAGATTCGCACACCGAGTTAGTTCCTTTGCGCGTCTTTGCGTCCTTCGCGATCTCTGCGTTAAAAAGAATTAAAGAACTGCCGAACCAACGAACAGGATCTATTTCAACTACTGGCGCTTCGATAGCTGAGCAGCGCCCGTTTAAACACCCACCGGCTGGCGAGAAAGCACCAAACAGCGGCCAGTACAGCGTATCCGGCCAGACCCCACTCCCAAGTCTTCCAAGGCGTCCCAAGTGGCTGGGCCAAGACTCGCGCTGGGATATTTGAGACCACCAAGATCGGCACGATAAAGGTAAACGTCCCCCACAGCGCCATCCCAATCCCGTTTCGTTGATAGATCTCCATCGGGTAGCGATAGAAGTTCGTAATGTAGAACCAGAAATTGTAGAGGTTTTGATTTCGCCCAAACCAAATGCTGGTCGACGCTAGGCAAATCATCACGCTGTACATGACGACCGCACCACAGCCGACGAAAAATAAGAATGCAAGAATGGTGAAAACGGAAACTTGAAGCGCTGGAATTTTCTCCGCGTCCGCCATCAAATTTCGCATCGAATAAATAATTAGAACCGCGCCCAAAATTCCGTTTGGCAATTGCGCCCAATTCATTCGTGGGAACGAAATTAGAAACTGAGTGTCGATCGGCTTGAGCAAAGCGAAATCCAAGTTGCCTGTTCGGATCAGCTCGCTGAATTCTTCTGCGTTGGCCATGAACAGCGTTTGAATAATGCTGTTGATAATCCAAATCGTTCCAAGAAAGATGAAAAACTCGTCTTCGTGCCAGCCCGTTCCCCGTCCAATCTCACCCGTGAATCCATAAATGATCTTGAACAAGCCCCAGTTCATTCCCGCCCAAGACATCGATGAGATGACTTGCAAGATAAAGTTCATCCGAAACGACATGTCTCGAATAAGCGAATTTCTTGCGAAGGTTAGGAATACTTTGGCGTAACTAGGATGCATGCTTTTTTAAATGCGGAATGCGGAATGCGGAATGTGAAATGTGAAATGTGAAATGTGAAATGTGAAATGTGAAAAATGAAAAATGAAAAATGAAAAATGAAAAATGAAAAATGAAAAATGAATCTTTGAATTCAAATCTCGTGCACCAATTTCTTTGTTGAAATGCGAATTGAGGCGTTCGTCGCATCGCGACCGTTCATGGTTAGCCACGGGTTTCAACCCGTGGTTTGAGGTGCAAATCAAAATCCGTCGCATCGCGACCGGTTATCAATGGGCGAAATATGGCGGTACCCGGTGAAACGAATAAAAAAATGTTCACTACCCAAGCTCGCTCCGCCGCTTGATTACACCACCACAACCGCTGTACCGCTTAATCTCTTTCCCCCAAAACTAACCTCCATAACCGCTGTACCGCTTAATCCCTTTCCACCACAAAACCCGCGACAAGCCAATAAAAAACACAACCCAACCGATTTCAATCATCAGCCCACGATACATCTCAGGTCCTTCAATCTTGCCTAAGAAAACCGCCGCCGGAAAATACGCCAAATACTTGAATGGCAAAAACTCGACCCAACCACGAACGTTGAACGGCTCCGACGGAAGAAGATCCAAAGGAAACATGTGTCCCGACAACAAGAACACCATCAGCATATAAATAAACGTGATCGAGGTGACTTCGAGAAACCAAAACCCAATCAAGCCAATACACGACTCCAAAAAGAAGCCCAGAAGAAACGCGAAAATCAGGCTTAAGAAAAACACCACCAGCACATCGCCATCGGGCCAGCCGTCGACGAAAAAATTTCCGCACATGTAAAATACGAGGGCAAACGGCAGCGTTGCGATCAGGTAATAAACCAGCTTGTGCGCGATTCGTTGCATCAGCAAACAGCCTTGCATATCGACCGGCTGTATCAGGAACTTCTTGACTTCGCCATTGCGAATCTGATTTGCTATCCCGCTTGTCAATCCGGGCATACTCGAAAACGCGCGACTGATGATGACCATCAAGTAATAAGCCACCATGTCGCCGTACTTGTATCCAACGATTTCACCATCAGGACCACTCGCAGAATCTGCGGATCCGGCTGACGAAATCACATCGTAAATCGCCCACCAAAGAAAAATCTGCGTCAGCGTTGGTAGAAAACGCATCAGAGTTCCAAGCATGAAATCTGCGCGGTAAATCAAACGCTCGTTGACCGAGATTTTGAAAAAAGTCCACCAAGTTAGTGCGGATTCAACCATTGATTGAAACGTGTCGCCTTAGATTGAAAATTGAAAACTGAAAATTGATATCAGGAAAGTGAAAACTCAAGTTTTGCAAAAGGGAACCGAGGTTGCTAAAGGCCCACAAGTTACAGACGAGGCACTGGGCTTCATACTTTGGCTTCGGCTTCTGCGGAATCGAGCCTCCCCTGCTCTTCTGCTTCGGAGAATACATTAGAAATGACTTCTTCAAGCGGTGGATCCTCTACCACGATATCGTCGACTTCATGGGCCGCTAATATTTGGCTCATCACTTTGCCAACTTCATCGCGCGCGACTCGAAATTTGATCTTAGGAGCTTCGACTTCGATCACGTTGGGTAAATCGGCCAGCGAGTCCAAGGCTCGACTTTCTTTCAACTGAAGCGTCACAATCTTGTCGCCGCTGAATTGATCGACAATGTCATCCAACGAACCATCGTGATAGATCGAGCCATTGGCGATGATGACAACGCGCTTGCACAACGCCTCGATGTCTTTCATGTAGTGACTGGTTAGCAAGATCGTGTTCTTCTGCTCTTCTTGATAAGCCTTAAGGAATTCTTGAATTTTGTGTTGAGCAACCACGTCCAAACCAATCGTCGGTTCATCAAGGAACAGGACATCAGGTTTGTGCAACAAGGCAGCGATCAGTTCCATCTTCATCCGCTCACCGAGCGACAACTCGCGGACAGGACGACCGAGCAACCGAGTCACATCCAGCATGTCAGTCAGTTCGTCACGCGTTCGTTCGAACTCGTCTTTGGGAACACGATAAATATGTTGGTTCAACCGGAACGATTCCAAAGCCGGAAGGTCCCACCAAAGCTGATTTTTTTGGCCCATGACCAAGGCGAATTTTCGGCGGTATTCGTTTTCGCGTTCCCAAGGAACATGTCCCATCACTTTGACCGAACCGGTCTCCGGATTGATGACGCCCGATAGCAACTTCAGCGTTGTTGTTTTCCCCGCGCCGTTGGGACCAAGAAACGCGACGAATTCGCCCTCTTCAACGGTAAGATTAATGTCGCGAACGGCGTGGACTTCGCGGTATTCTCGGTGAAAAAGCCCTTTGACGGACGCGAAAATACCTTCTTGTTTTTGATAGACGCGATAGGTCTTGGATAGATTCTTAATCTCGATTGTGGACATAGGCGGATTATAAATCGAGCGGTCGTCGTCCAACAGGCGGGACAAAAATTCCAACCTATTTCGGAAGCGTGTTAATAACACTTGGGAACGCACCGTCTCCTCTCCCTGCGGTTTGAGGTTTGCGTTTGACCGTTGGCGGGTTAACATTTCGCAAAGCTTTTTCAAGAATCATCCGAGCAACCTAAGTGAATCCTGCATCCTTTCGAATTGGAATTGGCCACGATACCCATCGGCTAAAACCGGGTGGGCCGCTTCGGTTGGGTGGGATCGACATTGAGCATACGCATATGCTCGACGGACACAGCGACGCAGATGTTTTGCTTCATGCGGTGACCGACGCGTTGCTCGGGGCGGCGGCACTTGGCGATATAGGCGAGCTTTTCCCAAACACTTCCAGCGAAAACAAAGGCCGCGATTCAGCCGAGATGTTGGCTTTGGCCGCGGGGCGTGTTTCAGAGGCAGGGTATTCGATAGGCAACCTCGACTGCATCGTGTTTGCCCAACAGCCAAAGCTTTCTCAATACAAACGAGCCATCGCAACGCGAATCGCTGAGGTGCTTGGTATTAAGCCTGACCAAGTCGGCGTCAAAGCGAAAACTGGCGAGGGTGTTGGCCCTGTCGGCGAAAACAAAGCCATGATGGCGGAGTGTATTGCGTTGATTTACGCCACGAGCGAATCAGAAGCGGAGGCGTCATGAGCGAATCAGAGGAAATTCGCATTCTCGGGATCGACCCGGGCCTGAACATCACTGGCTACGGCGTGATCTCGATTCTTGGATCCAGTATCTCTGTCGTCGAAGCCGGCGTCGTTCGCAGCAAACGATCCGACGACTTGGGGGTGCGGCTCAAGAGCATCCACGACGGAATTGTTGACGTTATCGAAACGCTCAAGCCAGATTGCGTCGGTCTTGAAGAGTTGTACAGCCACTACGAACGTCCGCAGACGGCAATCATCATGGGGCACGCCCGAGGCGTGATATGTTTAGGAGTCGGGCAAAGCGAATTGCCGCTTCACAGTTACGCCGCCACTCAAGTCAAAAAAGTTCTCACAGGAAATGGACGGGCTCCAAAGAATCAAGTTCAACTCGCGGTTACACGTCACTTGAGCTTAACGACAGTCCCCGAACCCGCGGATGTTGCTGATGCTTTAGCAATCGCATTATGTCATTACTATTTATCGGTTCGCCCTGCCTCACTTTCTTCAACTTAGAACTTGTTAAAGTTCAAACTAATTACAAATTCTCAATTCGAAACGAAGACGAGCATCTCTTGATTACGAAACTAACTGGCGTCTTGCTTGAGCTTACTGATACCGCAGCAACCATTGGCATCGATGCGTTTGAGTATGATGTCTTTGTGCCAGATTTTACTCGGCGGCATTTGCAGATGCAGCTAAAAGAATCGGTCAGCCTGTTTACGATTCAGTATATTGATGGCAATCCTCAAAAGGGTGGACGAATGACGCCACGCTTGGTTGGCTTTAACAGCGAAATCGAGCGACAGTTTTTCGAATTGTTTTGCTCGGTGCCGGGCTTGGGTGTGAAAAAAGCACTTCGAGCGATGGTCCGCCCCGTCAAAGATATTGCCAACAGTATTGAACAACAGGATGTGAAGGCGCTGACGACAATGCCTGGAATTGGGCCCGCGATGGCGGAAAAAATTGTGGCCCAGTTGCGACGAAAAATGACCAAGTTCGCCTTGCTTGTTCAGCAAGATGTTGGCGATCCCGATGCCACAATCGAAAGGAATATCGTGGACGAGACCTATCAGATCTTGGTCGCATTGGGGCACAGCGAATCCGACGCGCGTCGGCTGCTTGAAGAGCCCATGGCGAGCAAGAAAAAATACAAAGACGTCGAGGCGCTGTTGCAAGCGGTCTACGATCAAGCCAACGCCGGATAAGCTGTTTGCAAGAGCTTCTGATCCGTTTGGGCTTTGCGTTTGTCTATCTTGCATTGTCCATTTTAACGCAGAGCACACGAAGGACGCTGAGACGCGCTGTGGAAATGACTTGGCTTAGAACCTTTCCAAGATCAAAAGCCTATTCGACAGTGAGCTGAGGGCGCTAGCCTCGGGCCGGGATAACCAACAAAACAAGCCTCCCATTGGGTTGGCCCGAGTCTAGCTCCAGCGGCTCACAATTCTTGAGATTGGCAATCATTTCCTCTGCGCGTCTTTGCGATCTCAGCGTCCTCAGCGTTGAAAAACCAAGTCTCCCACGCGATCAATGAACGCCCCTTGATTGATCAATTCAAAATCTTGATAGGATTTGATAAGGTATAATAAGCCTTAAGGCATTAATACCCACGTGTTAGCACACGTTTTTGTGCGTTAAGAATCTAATCTTTTTTATTACCCTGTGTACTGTGAAAGATACATGTAAAAATACTAAAGGCCGAATAACGTTTCACATTGAACTAA
>CAYMFZ010000024.1:0-353 GCA_964389585.1 uncultured Pirellulaceae bacterium
TGGGTGTGGCGCGGGGTGGGCGAGTAAAACCCAGGAACCACGTCCCATCCGCTCACTGTCGAATGATTTCTTTGATTCGAATTCGACTCTAAGTCGCCACCGTGGATTCTTCACCAAATGGGTTTGTCGGCGTCGGCATCCAGCGGCACATTGCAACGCCCAAGAAATACAGAAACGTCAGCGGCACCGCGAGCAACAGCATACTGATCGGATCCGCAGGTGTTAGCAGCATCGCAATCACGAAAATTACCATAACAGCGATTCGCCACTTGCTCATATAGACTTCGACGGTGAACAAGCCAATGCGATTCATGAATAGCATGACAAGCGGTAACTGAAACGCGATTCCAAAT
>CAYMFZ010000024.1:363-21595 GCA_964389585.1 uncultured Pirellulaceae bacterium
AAGGGCAGGAACATCACGAAACTTAGCCAGTCATTGATCCGCATTTGTGGCGCGATTCCCATCGACCGATTGAACGAAAACAAGAATCCAAGAACGGGTTGAAACACAAAGTAAAACGCGAGTAAGACTCCGGCCACAAATAGTGCAATGCTGATTGGCAGGAACATGTGCATGTACTTTTTCTCGTGCGGATACAAGCCGCTGCCGACAAACATCCAGATTTGATAGGCGACCCAAGGCCCAGCCAAAACCAATCCCGAAAACAAACCAGCTTTTAGCCAAACAGAAAATCCTTCGCCTACGCCCAGAGCCTGGGGTTCGAATTCCGAGTCCTCGAAAAACTCGATTGAAACGAGATCTGTTTTTAACGGTGGCATCAAATCAGTAAACTGGGAACATATCAAAGCCCGGTTCAAGCGTCGGTTGAGCGCGGCGTCCGGTTCCGAGACAAGTTTTTCCTTCATCTTTGCAAGCGGTTTTTCTTTGGGCGGCGCGAATATCGTCCAAAAACTTGATTTCGGTTCCGTTAAATCTTCTTCAAAAGCGGCGGCGTCACTGAGCGAGTCGACTTTCGAAAGCCGATTGAAGACAGCAACAATTTCAGCGAGGTCTTCGTTGGTTGCTTCGGATGATTCGGCGACTCGCAAAACGGTTTGTTGGTCGGCCGCTGGAGATCGCTCCCAAATTGCGTTCAGCTTTTCAGGTGTCGCACTGTCGTATCCAGTTTGTGTTGAAAGTCTTTTGCAAAGTGCCGGAAGGTTTTCCAGCGTAAAGCGATTGGCGCGGAAACCATAAGGCTCGAGGTCAACGACGGCTCCAAAATTTGGAATGATTGACTGAATCGCACGGACGATTTGCTCGGGCTCGGTTTTGACCTGCCTTGGGATAACGCCTTCTTTCATCCAAGACGAATACTCAGGCGGGATGTAGCCGTAGCGACTCACAAGCTCGGCGTTCGCATCCTCGATATTGTATTGCTTGATCGCGTCGACCAAGGG
Source organism: uncultured Pirellulaceae bacterium (assembly GCA_964389585.1). GTDB lineage: Bacteria > Planctomycetota > Planctomycetia > Pirellulales > Pirellulaceae > Mariniblastus. Next base: position 1,362 of record CAYMFZ010000024.1, read on the forward strand.
TTGCTTAAGTACCTGAATAGTTTGGTTCGCGAACATGAACCCAATCACGCATGCGATTGCCACACCGATCAATGCCCGAACAAGAACCTTGCGAAGTTCTTCAAGGTGTTCTCCAAACGACATCCGGCTCGACTCGAATAGATCTTCGTTAGGTTCGCGAAAATTCATACTCGAAAAATCCGGGTGGTTTGGAGTTCAGTTTGACCCGCGCTTCCGGCACCTGACGGAGCAAATTGGGCAAGAGAACTGGAATGGAGCTAGACGGTGGGAACGTTTAAACTTGGCTCCCTAGCCCGTCAATCCGATAGTAACATGGCGTCATCAAGCCAACAATATTCGATGGGCCAACATTGGCAAACACGGCGAAGTCTTTCATCTTTTCTGCCATACGTCACGCATGAGCCCACTCAATCGTTCCAAATCCATTTAGAACAACCAACCATGAGCCCGACCTTGTACCCGCTTCGATTTGAGCCCCTGTTTCAACGCTACATTTGGGGCGGACGCCGGCTGGCCGACGTTTTGAACAAACCGATTGGAGAGCAGACGGCAGCCGAAAGCTGGGAAGTCGTCGACCACCAAGACAACCAAAGCATCGTAAAGTACGGCGCGTTGGCGGGGCAGTCGCTGCGACAATTAATCGCAGATTCTGGCGAGGCCCTAGTCGGCGAAAATGTCATGAAGAGCATTTCCTCATCTGACCAGCCAGTTCATCTGCGTCACCGTTTTCCGTTGCTTCTCAAGTTCCTCGATGCGAATCGCCATTTGTCAGTGCAAGTTCATCCCGACGATCGGATGGGTGTAACGCTTGATCCTCCTGATCTTGGAAAGACGGAGGCTTGGTACGTGATGCACGCTGATCCAGGAGCGAAAATTTTCGCAGGATTGAAGCCGGGAGTTTCGGAGGAGTCATTTCGAGCCGCAATCAAATCAGGCGATACCGAATCGACACTTCATAGCTTTGAACCCAATCAAGGCGATTGTGTTTTTATTCCAGCGGGAACGATGCACGCGATCGGCGAAGGGCTTTTGATCGCCGAAATTCAGCAAGCCAGCAACACGACTTTTCGCGTCTACGATTGGGGACGTGTCGACCAAGACGGAAACCCAAGGCCAATCCATATCGAACAAGCGATTGCAGCCACCGATTTTAGGCACGGTCCCATCCAAGCGGTTCAAGCGACCGCGACATCCGATCCAGATTGGACGGAAGTTGTCGGTTGTGAAAAATTCGTGATGCAACGTGCGAAACTGTCCGAGCCTAAACAGTTTGGTGGAGATGGAAGATTCCACATCCTTGCCGTGACAAAGGGTTCGATGAGAGTCCAAGACGATCCAAGTGATCAATCGATGAACCTCAGCGATACGATGTTGCTTCCCGCATCACTTGGACAGCTCACTTTAACGCCAGGACCTGAGGGCGTCGAAGTCTTGAATATCTTCATTCCTTGAAGCTAGTGGTTTGTCAAAGCTTATATTTAGGATCAGCCCCAGGGCGTTGGCGCGTTCGCGCCCAGTTCATTCTCGTAAAACCGGACGCTAACGCGTGGCGGCTGATTTTCAACACCCTAAACTTTTGGGCTGACAAACTAGTTCCCGATCTTGAGCGGCTGCGATCTAGGAGTTGCTCAACTCATGTTTCTGGGTTTTATTACCCGCCCCAATCGGATGCTATCACGCTAAAAGCCATGATTTAGTTGTGCTTCTTGACTCGACCATTTGATTCGCATTGCTTCGATTTTCGGCAAGCTCTATCTTCCCGCGTTCGAATTTAATCCAAAGCGATGGCAACTAATGTCAAAACAAAAAAGCTGGAGCTTAACTGTGTCTTTGTTCACCGTTTGTCTGATCGCAACGGGTTGTAATCTCAGGCCAGATTGGGGACCACCAGGAACAATTGGAATGCAACGCAATCGAGCTGCGATGCATGACCCGTTTCCATCGAATGAATTAGGCCCGCCAATCATGGGTGGTCGACCGCCTGGATTCGAACAGCCAAAATCGCAAGCCGATACTTTGCAAAGCAGTCCGTATGCTCGTCGCGGAATGCGCGGCGGTCAGTACACTCCGAATTATGGGTTCTAGTTTCGCGCTTTAAGGCAGTCCGGTGAGCTTGGCTGGGCAAGTACAAACTCGATGCGAAGGCGAGTGTGGAGTGGTTCGAGTTCCTCATTCACTTGCGCGTCGAGCTTTTGTTCCTTCTACGACTCTATCTTCTCAAGAAGTAAAAAAAGAAAGCGATTCCAACAACCAATCCGATCGCGCCCACGACGATTTGGTAAATAATAATCGCCGTGAGATTTGACTGACCCGTCTTGCCATTGAACCGGGTGTTGCAGGATTGGCATTTGACATGCGTCAACAATTTTGGGCCAACGGCGCCGCCCCAGATCGAAAAACTGATCGCCTTGGCGTTCTTAGCGCTACAGTTTGGGCAGGCCGCGAACTTTGAGTCAGGATTAACAGGCGTTGTCACCTCTGCAACCTGTGGCGCCCTGAATGGATTGTCTGACATGGTCGTTTGCCTTTCTACTGAGGGTGAACATGTTTTTATCGCGGATGATTTCAGTGTGGAATCATCGTCGTCGCCAGTCTCAAGCAGAAGCAACTTTGCTACGTGCGATCTTGCAAAGCGTCTCAATGCCTCGATCAATGACGGCATCATCGACCGCATAAGAAATTCGAAAGTGCGTATCGTGATCGCTGAAGATATTGCCAGGAATGACCATCAAGTTATTGGCGATCGCTTCCTCGATAAACTCTTGTCCTGTTCCCCATGGCAGTTTCGGGAACACGTAAAAAGCGCCTCCTGGTTTAACGATTTCGTAATCATCCTTAAGTCCATCAAGCAGTCGATCCCGCTTGCCTTTGTAGTCCGCGACATGCGCTGACATATCAAAGTCCATCGCCGCCACGCCTGCCCACTGGGCCGGTTGAGGTGAACACACAAACGTGTATTGCTGGATCTTAAGCATCGTTTGCATGAGTGCGGATGGTCCATGCACGTAACCCACTCTCAGTCCCGTCATGGCATAGGTTTTGGAAAAGCCATCAATAACGATCGTATCGGGGTTGTAAGTCGCTGCCGAAATATGAGCTTCGTCGTAAGTGAACTTGCTGTAAATTTCATCCGACACAAGACAGATGCCGCGTTCATAAGCCAGCTCTGCAACGGCTTTGATTTCTTCAGCGCTGGGACAGACCCCCGTTGGATTCGACGGGCTGTTGAGGATGATCATCTTGGTTTTGTCAGTGATCGCAGATTTTACTTTTTCGATGTCGATCTTGAAGTCTGGATAGCAACTGATTTTGACACTTTTTCCGCCCGCCATTTCGATCAGGGCAGGGTACATCACAAAATAAGGATCGAAGTAAATGACTTCATCGCCAGGATTGACCATGGCGAGCGTCGAAAGAAACAAACCGCCGCTGGTTCCGGAGCAGACGAACAGTTCGCGATCATCATGACCAAACGTAGTGTCGACTTCAGCTTGTAGTTTCTCACGCAACGCCGGAATTCCTTGCGTTGGCGCGTATCCGTTCTTGCCTTCTTCGACCGCCCTGATCAATTCGGCTTTTACGGGTGGCGGAACATCAAAGTCTGGTTGTCCAATTGAAAGATTGATCGGATCCTTGAGTTTTGCGGCTAGGTCGAACATCCGGCGAATTCCGCTTGAATCGAAACCTTTGGTACGATCAGCAATCCAAGTGTCAAAAGCGGGCATTCCTATCTCCGTTGGGTGAATTTTAAAAACTGGTCAAATCGCGACGGCATCTTTTCGTCAAAATCAATTTGTGTGCTTGATTTTTCAAAGCGAATTCTACCATTGATTGGTCAATCTTGAATGCAGGATCCGACCAAGAAATCGACGGTTGTGAGAAACCGAACTCGAAACTAGAATTCGGGCTAATGCAACGAACCAGACATTTGGTTCTTATTTTACCGGCACTTGGAAACCTGATGAGCGAACTCCATCACGAGTGCGGCGTGGCCGCGATCTACCACCTGCCCGATCAAGCCCCCAGTGAACTTTGCCCCGGCAAAGATCCTGTTCAGGCGTCGACTTTGATCCCTCGAATGCTGCTGGATATGCAAAATCGTGGCCAGCTCTCAGCCGGGATTTCTCGCTTTCATCCTCAGCCAGAAAATGGTCAGCTCATCGATACCTATCGCGAGCTTGGCAGTGTGCAAGAGGTTTTCCGTCTTTCGCATTCGGCCAAAGCCGCCAGTTTGATGAAAGAGTACGGAGGGCCGGCGGCGATTGGTCACGTTCGTTATGCGACCTGTGGCAAAGACGACCGGAGCTACGCGCAGCCGTTTGAGAATCATCATTTTAATCGACGGCATTGGTTCACTTTCGCCTTCAATGGGCAGCTCGCAAACTTTGCCGAGTTAGCCGCGGATATGCTGAGTGAGCCGGACAATCATTTAGTGCGCGAGACCGATACCGAATTGTTGATGCACGAAATTAGCCAGCAGCTTCAGCGTCAGGATTCCACTTGCATGGTGGAGATGATGCGTGAAGTTTCAAAGCGACTTGACGGCGCATATTCACTTGCCATGCTTAACGCAAAAGGCGAGATGTTGATCGCCCGCGATCCATTGGGAATCAAGCCAATGTGCTACGCGGTGCAAGGTCCGATGTTTGCGGCGGCAAGTGAGAGTGTCGCGTTGCTCAACTTGGGATTCAAACGAAGCGAAATCGAATCCCTCAAACCAGGTCACGCGATCACGATTGTTGATGGAAAAATCAAAATAGAACAATTCGCTGAAAACCCAGGCCAGGCTCATTGTTTCTTTGAGTGGATCTACTTTGCCAACGTCGCCAGCACGCTTGATGACCGAGGTGTTTATACGACGAGAACCGAACTCGGAAAAGAACTCGCCGACCAGGAACGTGCGGCTGGTTTAATCGAAATCGACGATGACACGATCGTCGTGCCTGTTCCTGACACCAGCAAGGCCGCCGCCGACTCGATGGCATTCAACCTTCAGGTTCCATCACGCGAGGGACTGATTCGAAATCGTTACAGTGGCCGCACGTTCATTGAGTCTTCTCAAAAAACGCGTGCCCAGAGAGCTAAGATCAAATACACGCCGCTTCGCGAGGTTCTCGAAGGCAAGCGGGTTATTCTGGTCGAGGACTCAATCGTTCGTTCCACGACGATGAAAGCGTTGTTGAAGCGAATCCGCGATGAAGGCGGAGCCAAAGAGATTCACGTTCGCGTCGCTTGTCCGCCGATTGTTGCGCCCTGTTATTACGGCATCGACATGTCAACGATTAAGCAACTGTTTGCACCGAACTTCTTTCCTCCCGGTGATCTGCTGACTGACGAGATTCAAGACAAGATGGCGGAGGCGCTGGAGTGTGATTCGCTTCGGTATTTGCCAATTGAATCCGTAGCGAGGGCCATTGGGATTCCGCAAGACGGACTTTGCCAGGCTTGCATCACTTGCAGTTACCCGACGCCAACTGGCGAGAAACTATATCAGATCGACCATGCCAATTATCTGAAGCAAAATGATGTGGCTGACGGCGACGCCCGAGCGTTCGACTTGGGTAAACCAAGCGTTGAACAGGCTTGATTAAGTTGAAAATGCAACCGATCGTTGAGAATCTATCGGAAATGAAACTGATGCGAAAATCTATCTCAGTCTTGTTCATTGCAATTGTCTGCACGTTCTTGGCGTCACAATTCGGTTGCCAGCCGATGCCAATTCCTACGACAGGCCAGTGGAAATCGGCAACGTTGATGGACGGAAATTTTCAGATGAAATTTCCGTATGAACCCAAGATGGAGTCAGGGTCAAACGGGAAGGATTCGCTCTCGTCGAACTACCGAAACGAAATTGGATTCACTGCCATCGCTTATAACCTCGGAATTGATGATCCAAAATTGGCCAATGTTGCGGAAATTTTGGATGGTTCGGTGACTGCGGCGGCGGGAAATTCGAAATGTGAAGTCCTCGAAAACAAGCCGATCGTGATCTCGGATTTGATTGAATGCCGTGACGCATTGTTCGCTGGCGATACCGGCGATCTTTTTCGAACCCGCATCTACTTTAGTCGGACGACAGGAAACCTCTATCAAGCCAGCGTGTTCGGTGCATCCAAAGAAATCGTCTATGGCGCTAATGCCAAGACCTTTTTTGATTCGATCCAGCTCGAAGAGTAAGCCATCTTCCAGACGAAACCAGCCATCTCATTTCAAGCTTTTTTGAATTGAGCCCGGAAGACTTCGTGATCGTACTTTCGCATTCTTCTTTCAAAATGAGTTCGAAAATCCATGTCGTGTTCGGCAGGAGTTTCAGCAACGGCAATTGGCTCACTCAATTCGGAATGCTCTTTCATCATTTGAACCGTCTGGTCGAAATACTCTTCGACGTCCGTCCAGAAATGAAACACGCCACCGGGAATTAAGACTCGTTGAAGGTCGGCGATAAATTCTGGTTGAATCACTCGGCGTCGACGATGTCGCTCTTTCCACCAAGGGTCCGGAAAATAAACATGAACGGCGACCGCACATTCGTTGGGAAGCAGTTCCCGAAAAAATTTAAGTCCATCCCCGCGTAGCATGTGCGCGTTGGTGCGTTCTTTTTGTGCCAGGCGGTACGCGGCGAACCTGCAATACTTGTGTGCAATCTCATTACCCAGGTAGTTTCGTTCCGGGTGTTTTCCCGATTCGTTAAGCACGAATAAACCTTTGCCGCTGCCAATCTCAATCTCGAGATCGGCCGTTTGAGCAAATAGCGATTGTGGGCAAAAAGGCGATTGAAGATCGTCAACTTCAGAAATGTGTCGACCGAAATCAATCGTTGGGTCAAGTTTTGGGAGTGCGCGGCGGCCCATGTTGATGGTCGAATTGTTGGTTAGTCCATGAAAAAAACGGCACGGATGCCGTTTTTGAATTTCGAATTGGATTCGGGATCAGACTAGGGAGTCTTGATCTTTTTGTTTTTGGCTTTGCGACCACGGTTGTTCGCTGGTCGTTTGCCGTGATTAGCTTTTTTTACTTTGTGACTTGGCTTGGCCATTTTCTCTACCTCAAATTCACTGATTAAATCGAACCACAAGCGTAACAATCCCATCGACCAGTCGATAGGTCTAACTGGCGGTTTTTGGCGATCTAAAGCAAAATCAGGCGTAATCAAGCCATTTTTCGGTATTCAACCACGTCGATTGCAAGCTTTCAAGTTATTCCTTGTGTTCTAGCCAAGACAACTCTTCTCGAATCATATTTTGGATTTGACTCTTATTCGTATAGACCTTCGCAACTTCAATGTTCAGTGACTTTGCCACTTCCTTACCAGGGATTCCTTGGTTTGCCGTAAGTTCCCAGCACTTCCACCGTTCTTCGCTAACGCGTTGCTGGACCCGAAATTTGGCTTCATCAAGCAACTCAAGATCGAAGGCTTCAGCAAGACTGGCATACAACTCCGTTCTCGCGGGCTCATTCGAAAGTAAGTCAACGAACTCCGATCCCTCCAGCAGCTTACGCTTACGTGATCGAATAAAATCCTTAACCGCATTCTCCGTAATCCGTCTTAGCCATCCTCGAAAGGTGCGCGACGGATCGTAATGGAAATTGCACATGTGTTTCGCGAGACGCAACAAAACCTCTTGGGTGACGTCTTCGGCGTCGTGGGTTTTAAGTTTTCGATTGATGCACCACTGGCGAATACGCGGTCCATACCTTTCGACGAACTCTTGCCAAGCATGTTCATCATTCAGGTTGACTCGAATTCTCTCGAGCAAGCTGCCGTTGGTGTTTGTGCCATCAGTGTCGAACTCACTGCTCTCACCTGCACGTTTATGGTTATTGATTTTCTTAGGCGAGTCAGAACGCTCACTTTGCTCAGAATTGGTTCCAATCAAATCGCCAATGATCTGTTTGTTGAATGCCTCCAAGGCGGATTCATCAAGTCGGCTGGAATTAGGTGAGGAAGTCTTGGACGGAATATCGTCAGTAGAATCGAATCTTGAGTCATCTGTCATGCTGTAACGTTCCTGAACTTTCCGATCGGCATGTCCGAATCCAGTAAGTTTTTACTACGCTTCGGTTGGAGATTTCTATATCTGCAAATCAACCCTGGTGGGGAAGTCAAAAAAGAACTTTGTCTTTTTGAGAAATCGACTATAGGTCTTATATTTGGAATCGTAAGTCTAATTGAGACGGCGTGCTTACCTTAAGTATCCGATGTCTTACGGGTTCGCCAATCAGTTGGTTTTAGCGCGCTTGCTGGTTGGAGGCCCGTTTATTTTTCCCATGGTTCGAAAATCGCAAAAAGGGTTGTGGGACTTTTAAAAAGCAAAACCTAACCTTTATTGCTTAGTTCGACCAACTCTTTCAACATCTCGCTGGCTTGGCCATTGTCAATCGCTTTGCTGCAACGCTCTGCGCCGGTTTCCAATCCATCACATAGACCGGAAACCCACAGCGCCGCAGATGCATTGGCGACGACAACGTCACGAGCAGGACCTGAATGACCTGCCAGAACACGTTGAATCTTTTCGGCACTCTCCGTCGGATCAGTTGCCGAGAGCATCGACAAACTTCCTTTGCTCATACCAAAATCTTCAGGTCCGAGTTGGCCCTCGGTCACGTACTTGCCTTGAACCTCAGACACATCCGTAACATCGGACACTGAGATTTCACCAAGCCCATCGCGCGAGTGTACAACGATCGAGCGTTTCGTGCCTAGCAACGCGAGTGCTTCTGCGATTTTTGTGCGCGTCCCTTCGCGTCCCGCACCAAGCACTTGAAACGGCGCGTTGGCAGGATTGCAGAGTGGTCCGAGCAGATTGAAAATCGTTGGGTGAGAAAGTTTTCGTCGGACGCTCATCACGTGTTTGACGGAGGGGTGAAACAGCGGCGCGAAACAGAAACATAGCCCTAACTGATCAAGGCATTTTTGAACGGTGGTCACTGAGCACTCAATGTTGACGCCCAGTTCAACCAGGACATCGGCCGAGCCGGTTTTGCTCGTCGATTTTCGATTGCCGTGTTTGGCTACAGATGCACCTGCCGCGGCAGCGACGATTGCTGCAGCAGTACTAATATTAAACGTTCCCGATTGTCCGCCGCCCGTTCCGCAGGTGTCGACAACATTTCCGCGTCGCGTTTCGATCGGCGTCATGTGCATCCGCAGTGCGCTCGCCGCCCCGGCAAGCTCCTCAACCGTCTCGCCTTTTTCATACAACGCGACCAGCAACGACTTGATCTGTTTGTCAGTGCAGTCGCCTTTCATGATCGAATCAACAACTTGCGTCATTTGTTCACGATCCAGCGACTGTCCGCTTTTCACTTGTTGGGTGGACTCAGCGATCAATGAACTTCCCCTTCGTAATCTTAATTCACGTAAATCTGCGCTTGAGCGCATTCGGCGGACACTAAATTTTAACAAGCCCAGTCAAAAGAAGGACACGACGTAGGCATTTTTCTCTTGTTTGCAAACTCTGAGCCACCTAGAATCCGATCGTAACGTGTTCGTTGGTCGATTGCCTCGGCCTGATCACAAAAAATTGATTCTTACCGGCGAATGCCGACCTTGGGGGAGGGATGCCTCGAAAAGTCATTATTGACTGCGACATGGGAATTGACGATGCGGTTGCGTTGTGCATGACCTTGTTCGACTCTCGTATCGAAGTTCTCGCAGTCACAGCAACTGAGGGTTGCGTTAACGCCAATCAGGCCAACAACAATCTTCAAGCCATTGTGGCTGAACTCGATCCAGCTCGCTATCCACGACTGGGAATTGCCACCAGTACTGACGACGCGCCTGCAGTCGACACCCGCTATTTGTACGGTGAGGACGGTCTGGGTAACGCAGGTTTCGAATCATCGGATCGTCAACGAGCAACGACTGCCGAAAAACTGATCATCGATACCGTGCGTGCGAACCCCGAGGAAGTCACGATCCTCTGTCTCGGTCCTTTAACTAATCTCGCCCGCGCGTTTCGACGAGATCCAACTTTGGCGGCGATTGTCGACAAAGTCGTAATGACGGGCGGCAGTCTAAGCGGCCGAGGCAATATCACGCCCTGCGCCGAGTTCAATTTTTATTTTGATCCGACAAGTGCCCGAGAGGTCATCAAGTCGCGAACGACCAAGATCCTTATTCCGTTGGATGTTTCTCGCAAAGTCACGTTCGGTTTGAAGATGCTCGATGACTTGCCCAGCCAGTCGACTCGGATTGGACACTTCTTAAGACAGATTCTTCCTCACACATTTCGATCCCATCGACAACAGCTTGGACAGGAAACGATTACGCTTAATGATGCCGTCGGCGCGTTGGCGTTGATTGAGCCTGACTTGTTCAAGTACGAACCGTTCGCGTGTGACGTCGAAACCGAGGGTGAGTTAACTCGCGGTGTACTCGTGACCGATCAACGAATGCAACCTGAGTGGCGGCAGAACTTGACCGTCGCTACGGGAGCCAGCAAGGACCAAGTCCAGCAGTACATTGTTGATCAATTGATGATGGCTGGAAATGCGACCGCGTGAAAGATAAATCAGCCGTAACGATTGAATGATTCGTTGTGAGAATTGAATCCAATTCTGCCTGAGCGTCACTTACTTGGAATTGAATTCACTTCGTCGGCGAACTGCGGTATTAATCGTCATGATTTCGCCACGACGAAAGATCTTGACCGGTACCTTTGCGTCGATTTTCGCAAGACTCACTTTGGTTACAAGCTGAGAGTCGTTGTTCACGCGACGTCCATCAAATTCCAAAATCACATCGCCAACTCGAAGGTCTGCATTGGCTGCTGGTGACTTAGGTGTGACGGCTGAAACCAAGGCACCATAAGCGACGTTGAGGCCGAGACCAGCAGCTTTTTCGTAGCTGTAGTTTGCATCCAGAGAAACTCCCAGGAATCCTCGCTGAACTGAACCGTAGTCAATCAAGTCCGTCACGATACGCATTGCCATGTTGATTGGAATTGAGAAACCAATTCCATCGTTTCCGCCGCTGTTACTAGCGATGGCAGTGTTGATGCCGATGATCTCTCCTCGCAAATTGATGAGTGGACCACCGCTGTTTCCAGGATTGATGGCCGCGTCAGTTTGCATGAAGTTTTGAAAGCGAACACCTTGAGGACCAAGGTCCAAATCGTGTCGGTTTTTTGCACTGATGATGCCATAGCTAACAGAATGGCTCAAACCAAAAGGGCTGCCTACAGCCACAGCGAAATCACCGATCTCTACTAGGTCACTGTTACCAAGTCGGCATGGAGTCAAGTCTGTTTTGCTCAAAGCGATCACTGACAAATCTGTTTCACGATCATGGATCAGTCGACTTGGGAAATAGATTCGACCAGCGACTTCGACGCGAATATCATTCAAGCCTGAATCTTCAATCACGTGAAAGTTTGTGATTACGTAGTATCGGTTTCGATGTTGGATCACGACGCCCGAGCCGGCTTCTTCGATCACGACTGGACGCCGGGCGTTTGAAGTTCCGCTACTAGTCGCATTTGCTTTTTGACGCTTTTTAGCTTCGATATGCGCCACGCTCGGTGCGACCGTTTTCACCAAATTTTTCAACAATGAATACTGACGAGACAAAGCCGATTCTTCTTCGGCTAGCCGCTTGTACATCGCATCGCGTGCGCTGGTCGGTGAAAGATTTAGATTCGACGCGTTTTCAACTCGAAGCGGAGCAGATGTGGACGCGACTTGAGCTGAGCAAAAAGTGGGCAACAAAAGTATTAACCCAATGGCTGCAATCAAGCTCATCAATCCCATTCTACTCGGGCGCGGTAGAGCAAAGAGGCTTTGGCGATTGGCGGCGATTTTTTGATTCATAATATAGCTAACTGCAGATTGGCTCCGAAACGAAGTTATCCAATCGAACAAGAGATTTCGAGAGTTTCTTTAATGACACGAATTGGTTTGCTCAATTCACGTCCGGATGTATCGGTTAGGAAAGCTTGAAGTCCATGTTGTCGGACGAAAAGTCGTTGTCCAAGATCGCTGACCAATCGACAACAGCACTCGGTTCAACACCAGCCTTCTCGGCGGCTCGCTTACACTTAATGCAATAGGTTGCGTAAGGAAGTGCTTGAAGACGGGCCAGTGGAATGTTGCTGTTGCAAGCATCGCACTTGCCGTACGTTCCGTCTTTCATTTTCTTGAGGGCGGCTTCGACATTGAGAAGCTCTCGGTTTTCAACTTCGGCAAGTTGAGAACTCAACTCGCCAAACGCACTGTCGCTGGCAAAGTCGACGACATCGCCACCGGACTGTTGGCTGAATTTTTTCAGAAGACTGTCGTCGCCTGACAAAGCTTGAACCAACGCATCGCGTCGTTGAGTCAGGATCAAACGCATCTCTTCGATGGAGCTTTTGCGTGTCATGTTGAGTTCCGCATCAATATGTTTTGTGTAGTCTTGAGGCCGCCGGGGATTTGACATTGGTTTTGATTCGGTTTTTACCGAGTCGTCCGAGCCAATCCAGCTTGGGCACTCAGAACTATAGTACGCGTTTAGAAGGTGACGGCGATTTTTGAGAATAATATTGTCAACGCGAATGTGCTTGGTTTCTCAATCAATGATGCGAAAAGTCAACGTGGCACGCGTTTTCAAGGTTGGCAGGTTTTCCCTCATGACCAAGAAATTGGCCAACTCTTGTTCCACCTTGCCTCGACACTTTGAATCGCATTGTTCAAGTTGCTGATGGGGGAGCATTCAATTTGGATTGATGCAGATCTGCCAATTCATTTTCAAACGCTTCTGAATGTCTCTTCGTGATTCTTCATTCACTTTCAGAAGCATTGACCGCCGACAGACGAGATGCTCTCGGAATCGCACTCAGTTGCCATGGATCGCTCTTTGTTCGCTCTTTGTTCGCTCTAACAAAGCCTGCTCAAGTTTCGGTCGTGCCGGTCGTATCGGTTAGTTTGTTTGCGTGAACTTTTTTCGCACTTTTGCCGCGGTGCGATTTGACCGGTCACCGTTGGAAAGCTACATGCTTGTACGAAAACATGAAATCAATCGGAAACGTCAAACTTTCCATCAGTAAATTGCATTCAATGCAAGACAAACAATTCGAGAAGCAAACCATGACAACTCAATCCACTTTTCCAATGAATGATTTGGTCCTACGACTTTCTGGCGGCCAACGCGATGGTGAACTTATTCCTGTAAGTACACCGAAATGTTACTTGGGAATGGACGATTCTGAAGAAGGTGGCGAGCAGCCGCAATGTGCGATTTTCCGCGGACCTAAAGGGGCCGCAGTAAAAAGCTACGCCAGCGAAGTGTTGGTAAATGGCGTCGCTTCTTCAGTACATTGGTTAAAAGAAGGCGATCGCATTGAGTTTCCAAACTCAGTCTCAATCGAAGTCACCCAATTGGGTTGGGTCGAGCAGGCATGCGAAGAACACGCAGCCTCCGAATTCGAAACGGAGAATGAGTCGAACACATGTGAAACCATGGGCGAATCTTCGGCAATCGGTTCCGATCCTGAACCCGGCTACGAGGGCTGTGACGACCCTTACTACCAGCCAGCCGCAGATCAGCTTTGTGAAGAAGAGTCTGTTGGAAAGGCTTCAAACGAATTAGTCAACGAAGAGACAGTCAACGAAGAATTCGCCGCGACTGATCCATCGACTGAATCAACAGAAATTGAAAACGTCGATTCCAATCAAGACCTGCAACTCGATTCGATCGAGTCTCAGATCAACGAGATCAAGGAAGACAAGAAGCAAGCTGAAGAGCGCTTGTGCAAGCTAGATGAAAAACTTCTGTGTTTGACAGAGCAAATGAGTCAGTTGGTTTCAATCGCAGGCGGTGAGCCATCCGTCGAAGGCGAAGCCACGGAATCGGAACTTGAAACGAATCCAGTTGAGTTAAAAGAAGAAGAGCCACAGGCTAAAGAGGAAGTCGTTGCCCAGGGCGATCAGCCGAGCGTTAATTCATTGAATGAAGATTCAACGGAAACTAATCAATACGGTTCGCTTGGCGAATACTATTCGCATACCGATGAAGACGACGAAAAAATCATGACTTTTGACGCTTCGGAGCCCTCTGAAGAGCTGCCAATGGCTGCCAATGTCGAAGTCGAGGACGCTCCTGCTGAACTTTCTGGAGTCACTCGCGAAGAAATCGAATCTCGCCAATCCGAACTTGAGAAAGTTTTCGGTGGAGCATTAGGTGAGGATTCGGATAGCGACGATTCAAATGACAACGCCGAAGTCATCTTGAGCCCCTCAGCACCAGAATCAATCGAACAAACTGCGGACGAACAGCCAACCGAATCATTCGAAACTCCGACCCACGGCCTGAATGATGATGCTGCTTCGTTCGCAGATCCTACAAATGAATCGGACTCAAGCCAAGTTTCTGAGCTTGAGCCGGGTTCGCTTGCGAGCCAACTTCTTAGTGCAGTCCAAGCTGATGAAGTAAATGCTGAAGAGGTAACTGTCACAGAAGAAGCTTTTAACGAAGAAGCTTTTAACGAAAAAACTTTAAACGAAGAATCCGTGACTGAAGAACCAGTAACTGAAGAACCGGTTAATGAAGAGACTGTAAACGAAGAAGCCTCGGATGATACAGATTCGTCTGACACAAACGAGACAGGCGGCGTCGCAGATCTTTTGGCTCGAATGAAAGCCGAGGGGAAATGGGATGGAGTTCCTGAAGGCGATGAAGAACCACAGGCTATCGAACCGGTTTCTCAACCTGAGCCAATCATTGAAACTCCAGTTTCCTCTGGAGCAGAGGAAACCGATGACGTTCAAGACTACATGTCTCAATTGTTGAATCGTATGCGTGGAGATTCGCCTGAAAAACCTGCAGCACCGGTAGCATCTCCATCGTCAAAATCGGAGCCTGCACCGGAAAGCGATGAAGATGACGAAGAAGCAACATTCGTTCCTCCAGCCAATCCACTGAAGGCTGAAGAATTCAAGCCAATGCGTAAGGCTCAAAAAATCGCGTCACTAAGTGCGATGCGTGAATTGGCCAACTCGACGGCTCGAAACAACGTCAAGAAAAGTGAAGACAAAAACCGCAAGGAATTGGGCTACCTTCAACTAGGAATTGCAGTTTGCAGTTTCTTCATGGCCGTCTTCTACTTTCTTGTCCAATCAGAAGCGATCATGGACACGGGGTTCATCGTTGGTTTGGTTTGTGTCGTCATCAGCGGATTCCTCGGATACCGCTACTACTCTGCTATGCGACACAATGAATTGATTGAAGCCATGCCTGCGAGCAACGAACCTGCGACGGAAGAAGAAGCCACTGCAGAAGTAGCTGAAGCCGAAGTTGCCTCTCCTGAAGCAAGCTAGAACTCGCGAACTTTGAGTTCAGAATCGAAATTAATAGCGTCCCGCAGCAAAACTGTGGGACGCTTTTTTTTAATGGGCCTATTTCTTTTCTGGCTTATCTTCGACAAATGGCTTTTTGAGTTTTCGGTCAATGTTGCGTATGCCGATTTTCCAAATACCTCGCCCATGCGTCGCGATCACCATCGTTTTGTCACGTTCGTGGATCGCAATGTCGTGAACGAAAGTGATGGGCAAATCAGTGCCCAATACGCTCCAAGATTTAGCTCCGTCCGTCGTCACGTAAATGCCCATGTCGGTGCCAACATAAAGTGCGTTACTGCTAAATGGGTCTTCGTAAATTACGTTGACGGGGCCGCCAGGGATGCCGTCGCTAATGTCTTCCCAGTCTTTTCCGTAGTTCGTTGAACGGTAGACGTAGATTTGGAAATCGTTGTCTCGTTTTCCGTTTTGAGTCAGGTAAACGGTTCCCTCATCAAACCGGGATGCCACAACTCGCGACACCCACTTGCCCGTCAAAGGTCCACCAATCTCAGTCCAGTCTTGACCGTTGTTCTTTGTTACATGAATCCGGCCATCATCCGTCCCGACATAGATCAATCCAAATTTCTTCGGCGATTCACTGATGCTGCTGATCGTCGCATACGAGATGTTGCCTTGTCGTTCTGGATTGAAGGCGGTCAAGTCGGGACTAATTTGCTCCCAATTGTCTCCTCGATTCATGCTCCGAAACAGATGATTCATGCCATGGTAAACGACGCGAGAGTTGTGCGGAGAAAGCTGAAACGGAGCGAGCCATTGGCCGCGCAGTGGCGGTTCACCTTTGATCGGTTTTGGCTTAATGCTCTTCGATTTTCGCGTTGCCAAATCGGATCGCATGATGCTGCCATAAAATTGTTCCGAGTAAACCGTGTCTTGGTCATCCGGATCAATCGCGTGGTAACTTGCTTCCCCGCCCGGCGCTCGTTTCCAATCTTTGGGATCATTGCGTGCGGGATTGTGATTGGATGGACCCATCCAACTACCGTTGTCCTGAACTGAGCCATAAACGTTGAATGGTTTCGCATCGTCAATCGCAAGGTTGTAGAACTGGACGACGGGCAAGTTCTCCAAGTTCTTCCAGCTTCCGCCACCGTCGTAAGTAATGTTCACGCCTCCATCATTGCCATTGATTACATACTCTGAATTGTTTGGATCAATCCACATCGCGTGATGATCGGCATGAAGTCCGCGATCATAAAGCCGTTTATAAGTCCGTCCTCCATCGGTCGATTTAAGCAGCGCAACTCCCATAATGTACGACGTGTTTTCATCTGATGGATCGACACGGATCTGGCTGAAAACCCAACCATAAGTCGAAAACAGAGTCTCCATCGCGCGGCTTTTTTTGCTGACGAGGCTCCAGGTTTCACCATGGTCGTCTGACCGATAGACTTCGGCTCCCTTGATGACATCTTGTTTCGCCCGGCCATAAGAATCGCGTTCACCCTCGGCGGCTTTTCTCGCGATATCATGATTATCGATGAGAGCGTAAATCACGTTGGGCTTGCTGGCTGACAAAGACAAGCCAATGCGTCCCGATGTATTTCGAGGAGGAAGCCCTTCGCTGACACGTTTCCAACTTTCGCCTGCATCCGTTGATTTGTAGATGCCGCCACCAGGGCCAGGAACTGGATCGCTCCAAGCATGACGGATGCGATGCCACATTGAGGCGTAAAGCGTGTCTGGATTCTGTGGATCGATCACTAAGTCATTGGCGGCCGTCATATCGGATTCAAATAGAACTTGTTTCCAAGTGATTCCGCCATTGGTGGTTTTGTAAACTCCCCGCTCGTTGTTGGTCGTGTATTCATGGCCGCCCGCTGCGATGTAAACGATGTTGGAATCTTGCGGATGAACAACGATTCGGGCAATGTGTTGCGTCTCCGCTAAACCCATGTGTTCCCAGGTTTCGCCTGCGTCGGTTGATTTGTAGACGCCTGTGCCCGCCATGCTGCTGCGAAAAATGTTTGACTCGCCGCCACCGATCCATAGCGTATTCGAATCTGAGGGGTCGACGGAAATTGCTCCCCAAGCCGCCGATGGCGCGTCGTCAAAAATTGGTTTCCAACTCGTTCCTTCGTTGATGGTTTTCCAAACCCCGCCAGAGGCTGTGGTGACGTAGAAAGTAAATGGTTGGTCGAGTGGTTTGGCGATATCGGTGACGCGACCACTCATGTGAGATGGCCCGATATGTTTCCATTCAAGCGATTTGTAAGGCGACTCTTCACGCATCTTCAAATGCTGCTCGTGCCACGCGAGTCGCGCTTCAGATGAGTATATTGGCGACTTGCGAAGACTCGTTTGCGTTGTGTCTTCTTGTGCGATGGATGAATCAACGAACAAGCATAACGCCAAGATCAAGGTTGAAGCCGTGAATCCGAACGCGAAAACTTTAAGTTTAAGAAGTGACGCTACGATCATGTTGTTACCAGCATTTGTTAAAGCGATGAAGGCGAACGCGTTTGGGAAATATTTCCTTGCGTACGCCTATCTTAAATGCTGGGAAGGTCAGTTCCAATCACGTTGTCGGACATGAATGAAAAAAGCCTTCGCTTTTGCGAAGGCTCGTACTCAAGTTCAAAAACCAACCAACCTTATTTCAGGCTTGGGATCTTACGCCCCGGCGTCCAAGGTGCATTGGCATCATCGAGTTTTTCGTTCAATGCCGGAAGCTCGTCATCAACAAGTGTTTCCAAATCGCCAAGGACCGACTCGTATTGCTCCAAAGCGATTTCATATTGTCGTTCGTGAGTTCCCGTTGGGCCTTCGCTGCTGCCCATCGCACCAAACATCATCGTTCGAACACGACTACTGATTCCTGGCAGAGCAGGCTCATTACGTTTGGGCTTTGTTGGATCACCATTGAACTTCTCAAGTAGATCCATCAATTTCAGCTCCAATTCGCGGGCTTCGTTTCCAAGCTCGGGATCCAGTTCAACTGATCGACTAATAACGGACTTAATCGCCGTGAGTGATTCTTGAGCCTGATTAGCGACGCTTGTCGCGCCTTGAATAGATCGCGACAGATCTTGAGCTTTTTTGACAAACTCCATAATCGCTTCACGATCCGGCTGGCTAGTTTCGTCGAACATCAATGGTTCTATTTCGAATTCAGTCGCAGCGATTAACTCAGTCGTTTCGCCGTCAACTGTCTTTGTGACATCGACTGTGTAAGTGCCAGGGATCGCCAACGGTCCACGTCGTCCGCCACCAAGCCGTAAATCCCAGTTCGTTCGATGCATGCCGCGCGACGTGCTGCCGTTGATGCGACGAACGAGGTTGCCATCGCCATCTCGAATATTGAGATTAACGCGGGGCGCGACTTCTCGATCTTCTGCCTTGAATTCTTCCCAACTCGGATAAGTGTTGTCCTTTCCAGCGGCGGCAAGCTTTCTATCTTTTGAAACCCGTTCAGACTTTTTGGTCTTTAGAGAATCTTTTAAGTGATAAGTGATCGCGACGCCGTAGGCAGGATTGGGAGCGGTGTAAAAGTTCGCCCCCTGAAACGCACGGTTACCACCAGCCATGGGTGAAGCAACGGCGAACATCAGGCCTTTTCGAATCGGCATGATGGCGTTTTCTTTCAGCAATTCCTTGTTGACGGCACGCAAAGGTGTGTAGTCATCGAGGACGAAGAATCCGCGTCCGAACGAGGCCAACACAAGATCATTCTCGTCTCGCTGAATTTCGATATCGCGAATGGCAACTGGCGGCAAACCTGAACGGAGTTGAATCCATTTCTCGCCACCATCAACCGAAGTGAAACAGCCAAACTCCGTTCCGCAAAACAACAGGTCAGCGTTCTCGTGGTCTTGCTTCAAAGAGTAGAAGCTTCCACGTTCAGGCAGATCACTAGTGATGTCGCTCCAAGTCTTTCCACGATCGGTTGACTTGACGACGTAAGGCTTGAAGTCACCTCGCTTATGATTGTTGACCGCGACGTAAACGGTGTCTTCGTCGTGTAGATCGGCTTCGATGTCGTTGATATAGCCGTACTCAGGAATCGACAAAGAACCGAATTCGCTGACGCCACGCCAATTTTCACCGCCGTCTTCGCTGATTTGAACCATGCCGTCATCTGTACCGACATAGATCAAGCCCTCGACTAAAGGCGATTCGCTCACGCTAACGATTGTTCCGTATTGCGACGTCGACATGTTTTTGGCGACCGCATCAGGCCCCCAAACACGGTCCATGACTTTCAACTTGTTGCGATCAAGATTGCGTGAAAGATCTGGACTGATTGCCTCCCAACTATTTCCGCGATCGTCGCTGGCAAACAAGATTTGCGAGCCGTAATAAATTCGCTCGTGGTCGTGAGGAGAAATTAGCAACGCAGAGTCCCAATTCCAACGCAGGGCAGGGCCATCGGGTTCCGGTTGCGGCTTGATGTCGACACGCTCACCTGTTTTTCGGTTGTATCGAACGAGACCGCCGTACTGCCATTGAGAGTAAATCGTGTCTGGGTCTTCAGGATCAACCGCTGGATCAAATCCATCTCCAAATACGGTAATGAACCAATCGCTGTTGCGAATGCCATGGCTGTTGTTTGTTCGAACCGGTCCACCTTGAGTCGCGTTGTCCTGAGTTCCGCCGTAGACATAGTAAAACGGTTTTTCATTGGAGACAGCGACTTTGTAGAACTGCGTGATGGGAAGGTTGGCTTTGAAGTCGTAGGTCTTGCCACGATCCCAAGTCTCATAAACGCCGCCGTCGCAACCGCAAATCAAGTGATCGGCGTCATCGGGATCAACCACTAAAGCATGATTGTCAACGTGCTTGTCGGCTTCGCCCAATGGACTGAAAGTTTTTCCGCCGTCTTCAGTCACCATGTTGTAAGTGTCGAGTGAATAGACCCGATCCATTTTGTGTGGGCAGGCGACGAGTTCTTGGTAGTACCG
>CAYMFZ010000024.1:21605-22541 GCA_964389585.1 uncultured Pirellulaceae bacterium
CGTGGCTGCTCATCTTCTTCCACGACTCGCCTTTGTTTGAGCTGCGGAAGAATCCGCTTTGTCCGTTGGCGGCTTCGACGATCGCGTAAACAACTTCTGCGTTGATAGGCGAAACAGCCATTCCGATTCGGCCTTTGTCGCCACCAGGAAGACCGCGATTGATCGCTTTCCAAGTCTTTCCGCCATCAATTGATTTGTGAATTCCCGATTCAGGTCCGCCATCGATCAAAACCCAAGTGTGCCGTCGTCGTTGGTATGACGAAGCGTAAAGAATGTCCGGGTTCGTCGGATCCATGTGGACTTCGTTGACGCCTGTGTGTTCGCTGATCTCAAGAATGTTCTCCCAAGTCTTTCCCCCGTCTGTTGTTTTGTATAAGCCGCGGTCGCCGCCTTCCTTCCAAAGTGGACCTTGGGCTGCGACAAAAACGGTATTGGAGTCGTCGGGGTGAACGATGATCTTGCCAATGTGTTCGCTGTTTTCAAGTCCGACTTTTTTGAAGCTTGCACCACCGTCAGTCGACTTATAAAGTCCGTCGCCATAGCCGACGCTGCGTTGAGAATTGTTTTCGCCAGAACCGACCCAAAGTGTAAATCTGTCGTTTGGATCAAGTGCGAGACAACCAATCGAGTAGCTTGACTGTCCGTCGAAGATTGGCTTCCACGTGACGCCGGCGTTGGTTGTTTTCCAAACGCCGCCGCTACAGGCAGCAACGTACCAAGTGCTTTTCTTGACAGGGTCGACCACGATGTCGCCGATTCGACCTGACATTAATGCCGGCCCAATCCCTCGAAATCGAAGGGCTGAAACGAGGCTTGAATTGACGCCTGGAGTTTCGTCTTTGGGTTTGTCCGAGTCCTGACCCCATAGACTTGTGGTGGCCGAACTGAAAAGGATGGCAACTGCCAAACTGAAAACCGAAAACCGGCGAAGCATAG
>CAYMFZ010000025.1:0-9054 GCA_964389585.1 uncultured Pirellulaceae bacterium
CTCAATAACGAGCTTGGATTTGAGAAATACACCAGTGGCAAGGTTAAGCCATTTGATATGTTTTGTATTACAGCCGCGTTAATGTGTGGCACGGCGGGCTTGCCGCATGTCATCGTTCGTTTCTTTACGGTGAAGTCTGTTAAAGCGGTGCGCAAGTCAGCTTGCTGGACGCTGTTATTTATTGCGGTGATCTATCTGACCGCTCCGGCGATTGGAGCGTTCGCTCGAACCAACTTGATGTCAGAAGTGAATGGGACTCAGTACGCATCTGCTCCTGACTGGTTTAAGAATTGGGAAGACCGTGGGCTGATTGCTTGGGCTGACAAAAACAACGATGGCGTGATGCAGCTTCGGGCTGGCAAAGTCTTCGATGAAAAAGCGCCAGCGTTTTCGGGTGAACGTGATGAGAATGGTCCCCGGCAAATCACGAACAAGTTGAAGATGGATAATGAAAACGAAGTCTATTACGACAAAGATATTTTGGTGATGGCGAACCCAGAAATGGCTGGATTGCCAATGTGGGTGATCGCGTTGGTCATGGCGGGCTGCGTCGCGGCGGCACTCTCGACCGCAGCGGGATTGCTGTTGGTGCTGTCGACGTCGATCTCACATGACTTAATGAAGAAGATCATCAGCCCCAAAATGAGTGACTCGCATGAAGTGCTTTGGGCGCGAGGTGCGTCGTTTGTGTTCCTCGGAATCGCCGCCTATTTCGGGATCAATCCACCATCGGAGTTCGTTGCCAAGACTGTTGCGTTTGCGTTTGGATTGGCGGCGTCTTCATTCTTTCCCACGATCCTAATGGGAATTTTTTCCAAGCGGATGAATCGCGAGGGGGCGATTGCGGGAATGGTCGCGGGCATTGGGTTGACTCTTGGGTATATCGTTTACTTTCAGTTCATGGTTGACCACAAGAATTATTGGTTTGGCATTTCGCCCGAGGGAATCGGTTTTGTGGGAATGATTGTCAACTTTGTTGTGGCGACGATTGTGTCTGCTTTGACGCCGGCACCGCCGAAAGAAATTGTTGCGATGGTTGAGGAGATTCGGAATCCAATGGATGTTGGTTCGGCGACTCATTAGGGAATCAATTGACGAAGGTGTGGTCTGCTTGGTGAGAAAGTTTGATGAAGCCTGAGAAGATTTGTTCTGTGGAGGGATGTTGTTTCGAACTGAGTGGCTTTGTGAAAAGGTTTTGTGAAAATTGTCGGTGCGAAAAGACTGTTTTTGCGGAATGGATTCCCTTTTTTTGCTTCACGTTATGATTGCGGAGCAATCAACGACTATCGATGTCAAGTTGAGAGATAGTCGTTGATCACTCCGTGGTCAAAACGAGAGCTGCGAGATAATAAGCAATTCCGATAGAAATCACTTGGCTCATCAGATGTCGATCCAGCTCAAGCCATCCTAAGCCAGCTGGAAATCTTCGGGTCCGCAGATGTATTCGCGCCAACTATCGAGTTGTTCTTTTGTCAAACTATTGGGCCGTTGAATTTCGTAGCGAAATGATCTTCTTTCCGCACCACCGATTTTGACTTTTATTTTCAGGCGACCATTTTCTTCGTAAGCAAACTTGACCTCGATTGGCGTGCCAACGGGTAGCGAATCAGGTAAATCCCAAATCGAACACCGACCAAGTTGTGAGCAGTCTTCAGGCGTCGTGCTTTCGCCTTCGACAATTTGCACAAGGATAGATTCCTGGTTGAGTTTGTGCGTTTTGAAAACACGTCGGGAAACGACAGGTAGTGGAGTGTTCCGCGGAACGAGCGCGACAACTTTTGCGATTCCCGTGTCGACTTCGTTGGCTACGACCCCCAAACTATGTGAGTTGACGTTCTTGATTTCAGCGGGACTAAACGCGTGTGAACGGCGATTCAGAAGCATTGCAGATCGCAGCGCTGCACCATGAGCGACGGCTTCATCTGGGGAAAGCGACGTGTCAGGTGCTTTGCCGGAGAGCATCTTGAGCATTTCTCGAACGGCGGGCATTCGTGTTGAGCCACCGACGAGTAAAACTTTGTCGATATCCGTCCAAGCCATTTTCGCGGCCTTGAGGGTTTGGCGGACGGTAAAGTCGGTTCGATCTAACAAGTCTAACGTTAACTCTTCGAACTGTTCCCGCGTCACTTCTGTCTTCATCGACGAGCTACCAAAATTGCAATCGATGTGAGCGCGGGAGCGAGTCGACAGCGTTTCTTTGGCTTCTTTGCAATCACGCAGAAGCTTTCCGAGTACGGTTGGATCTTCGCGCGGGTCGATACCAAAATTGTTTTTGAAGTTGTTCGACACGAGGTCAATAAGGCGTTGGTCCCAGTCTTGTCCACCCAATCGCATGTCGCCATCAGTTGCAATCGCACGAAAACGATTCTTGCCAACTTCCATCACGGTCACGTCAAATGTTCCGCCGCCTAGATCGTAGACAAGAACATTGATGGGCTGTTCAACTTTCCCAGTAAGATCAATCCAGCCAGCTTGATATCCGTACGCGACAGCGGCCGCGGTTGGTTCGTTGATGATATCGAGGACTTGGAGGCCACCAATGAAGCCCGAATCTTGCGTTGCTTTGCGGCGAACTTCGTCAAAATAAGCGGGCACTGTAATGACGGCTTGGTCGAATTCACCCGTTACACGCGAGGCATCGCGTTTGAGTTTGTTGAGGATCCAACCTTGAAGTGCTTCAGGTGGATAGCGTCGATCGCCAAACATTTTGTTGTACACCTGATTGCCGATTTGTCGTTTCGGGCAGTCCGCGACGTTCTCCAGTTCGGTCGCTCTGGCCTTGGCGGCTTCGCGTCCGACGATGACTTCTTCTCCATCGAACAAGACGACACTGGGCGTTAGCAAGTCGCCCTCAAAGTTCGGTATGGTTTCAGGTCGTCCGACATCATTCACATGCGCGATGACACTGTAAGTGGTCCCTAAGTCGATGCCGACAGCCGGTTTTTCTTTTTTGTCGTTCATAAAAGCAAAAATAATTGTTGGCAAACTTGATTGGAACTGACTCCTATTCTGATTGGTTAGAAGCGGTGGGCCAATACGGTAACCACGATTGAATAAACTTTGTTGTCAGTTTTTGAGCGCCAATGGACCTTTGTCGGCCATCAAGTTCATCGAGGAATGCAACGTAACGCTTAAGTAAACTCGATCGAATTTTTGTATTCAATGCATTGCGAAGAGACGGGCGGCCTCAAGAATTTCTCTCACTTTTCTTCATCAAGCAATCCGATAACATTCGTACTGCATGGATGATGTGGCTGTCTCACGGAGGGATTGTTCGTTTACCTCAGCGAGGAAAATTTCCATGCCTATCGAAAGTTTGAATTCTGTAATTGCCCTTGGCTTTCTAACCGTTTGGTTGATGGTCGGACAATTCTCTTTTATCAAGAACTAAGTTCGGGACTAAAAGACTCCGCGAACTGGCTTGATTCTTATCGTTTAATGAGCGTGAGGTTGGTCTCTGCCGATCGACCAAACCGAAGGTCAAGCCATTTCCGGATTGGATTCTGCGCTGAATGAGATTCAATCTTGAGTTGTCGCATGTGGCTGTCCATGAATGGCCACGATTTGTGAATGTGATAACGAGAGTTTGAATTCTGATTCGCCATGAAAATCGTGGCCATAGTCGGCGCTTCGGCGTTGGTGTATCTTGAGTGATATGAACGAGACTCCAGATCAGCCAACGCCGGAGCCCGCTTGGCGGCACGTCGGTACTCATGCGCAAGGAAAACCCTTGTTGCGGCTGGCTCCTGCTGGGGTTCCAGTTTGCCCAGGCCTACTATCAAAAGTTCATGACTCGGACGTAGTAGGACACGACTCGGTCGTAACCAGACACGGTCTGGACGCGAGTGACAACTTGTCCTTCCGCAGTGACGATTCTCCCGGCCAATGGCCAATCAAGCGTCGGACTATTCTGCCGATCGTTCTTTTTTTCTTGACTTGCCTGTCGACTTTTTGGGTCGGTGTTTCGCTTTGGAATCCAAACGTACTCGTTCCGATTGCCGAAGCGATTGAATCGCGTAGCCTGGTTGGCTTTCGACAAATGTTGCTCGCTCATTGGGACTCCGGATTGATTTACATGGCCTGCGTCATGTTAATTTTGTTCTTGCACGAGATGGGGCATTTCGTAGCAACGCTTCACTACCGTGTTCCCGCATCCTATCCATTCTTCTTGCCGTTTCCCGCTAATCCAATCGGAACGTTCGGCGCGGTGATTGGTATGCAAGGCGCTTTGGCTGATCGAAAGCAGATTTTCGATATTGGAATTGCAGGTCCACTGGCAGGATTGGTTGCAGCGGTACCGATTGCTTATTTTGGTGTCAGTCAACTTGATCTGTCGACGCCAGCGTATGGCGGCTTCGGTTTTCGTTTGCCTCTGTTGTTAGATTGGTTTGCCAAGTCTACCAACGTGCCAGGATATGAAACCGGAGACGTCGTTTGGATGAGCCAGTTGAATCCCATGTTTGTTGCTGGCTGGGTTGGGATGTTGATTACGGGATTGAATATGATGCCAATCGGCCAACTTGATGGCGGCCATATCACTTACACGATGTTCGGAAAATTCGCACACAAGATCGCGCAGTTTTGTATTGTGTTCGCGATTGCGTACATGGTTTATCACAACAATTACATGCTGATCATCATGGTTGTATTGTTGCTGCTGATGGGCCCCAACCATCCGCCAACGCGCGACGATTCGGTTCCACTCGGTCCGTTTCGATACGTACTTGGGATGACGTCGCTTGTCATTCCCATTTTGTGCTTTCCGCCTCAGGTCTTCAAACTTACGTTTTAAGACGCTGTTTCACGAGAAAGTGCCCGCAAACTTTTCGTAGTCTTACCAAACCGAAGGCGCGGGATCCTTCCATTGCTTGCGCCCGTTTTCAATGCTTGCGTCTGCGCTTTCCCCAAGCGACAATATGCAGCTTACTCGGAGATAACTTTTTCCCGTCATGTTCCTCCCGCGACGTATCCATTTATTAAAGACGATTCACTATGGCTAAACCAGCATTTCACTCCAGCATCGAAGGTGCACAGCACGGCGCAAAATCACTTGATGAATTTCTCGCGTTCGCAAAAAAATCGGGCGCGTCGGGTGCTCAGCCTTCTAACTATATGCTCGAAGCTTCCGAAGACGGATCATTCAAGTCTGGTAAGGAAATCAAAGACGCTTTTGAGAAACACGAATTGAAAATTGATGGCATCTCTGGCCATTGCCCGTTCTGGGTCCACACAAGTGCTTGGACCGGAACCAAAAGCGGGCACCCGTTCATCCATGGGCCCAACCAGTCCAAATCACCATCGGAACTTGAACAGTGGTACGAGGATTATTGCTTGAAGCTCATGGATACCTGTGCTGAAATCGGTGTCAAAATCATTCCGATGTTCTGGGGAGTCGCTTTCGGGTGGGAGTTGGCCACTGGATATCCTTGGGGATTCTGGGGAGGCGACGGGTTTGACTTGATCAAGGAAGGTCAGGAGCGATTTGCCACGAAGACGGCGAAGCTTCGCGGTCACGCCAACAGCCTTGGCATTTACTTGGCTCATGAAATTCATCCGGGCACTGCTGCAATGTGTGCCGATGACTTCAATATGTTGGTCGATATTTGTGACGGAGATAAGTGTTTGGCCGTCAATGCAGATCCTTCGCACTGCTGGGAAGGCGAGCACTGGGAAGATCGTTTCCTCAAGGTCGGTTCTCGCGTCTACGGTTGTCACGTTAAGAACTACACGATCCACGATGGTGTTCCACTTCGAAAAATGGACGCAGATTGGCATGGTCGCGCGATGCAATTTACTGATTTGGCAACTGGCGATTTGAACATGACCCGATACGCAGAGGTGATGTTGCGAATCGGATACGCCAGTCGTTATTGCGAAGTCATGGGGTCGGAAACCGCTCCGTTGGTAGTCGAAGCCGAGAGCAATTACCGCGATGGCGATGCAACAAGTGCTGACGGAATTGCGTGGGTCCGTGACAACCTGTGTTTCCCCGTCGCCCAAGGCTCATTCGAAGATGCGATGGGTGCTTGATGCTGCGTTTGCTATTCATATTGATTCTTAAATTGGCCAACTGCTCTCAAGCTGTTGGCCAATTTTTTCCACATTCCGCTCCCAAAAACGGGGCGTGATAGGCACAAGTCGATGCGGTTCAAGTCTTAATTCAAGCGTTGCAAACCATGAACAAAAAAGAGCTCGCCGAAAAGAAAGACCGTTTTCGGAATGCGCTTGATCTGTTCGTTTCTCGCGTTCGTGAAGATCGTTACATCATCGGTGTCGTGCTCGTCGGTCGCCTGAGCGAAGAAACGATTTGGCGTAAAGACGGTTTGCGTCTGTGGGTGATTGAAGTCGATGGCGTGACGAAGCGAATGAAGAGTGATGGCAATGACGATCGGGTTTTTCGCTCGCTGGTGGAAGACGATATCAATCTTCACTTGGAGATGATTCCCCGCAGTCGTTTCAAGCAGATGGTTGAGGGAAGCTCACGGACGGCTTTCTCATGCAACTTTTTTGCCCATCGCGAACTCGTCTATTGCGACGATCCTTCCTTGGCGACTTGGTTTGAAACCGCGAACGAAACGGCAACCAAAGATCAAGAGAAAGAGCTTCTGGTGTCGACGACTTGGGCTATCTGTTCTGCAAAACATGCCCGCAAACAAATCAAGATCAAGAAAGATCTTGAACTCGCGAGGCAGACGTTAATGTGGGGAGCCCATAGTGTCGCAGCGATTGAGATTATCAAAGCCGGCGAAGTTTACGAGCAAGAGGCGATCTACAAAGCAATCGAGCTTGAGCCAAAACTGTTTAAGACGATCTATCTCGATCCAATTTCAAAAAAGCCAACCGCCAAAACGCTGACCGCCGCGTTGGAAGCGATCGAAGATTACATCGACCAAAATAGTGAAGCCCATCTAAAACCACTATTGAAATACTTGAAGAAACAGAAGGGAATCGTTCCCCTATCCGAACTCTCGATTCATTTCGCCTACTCCCAACTCTATCCGTGGCACCTTGAGTCAGCTTGTGAGTGGCTGACCGACAACGGCTACGTTGAGAAGCTTTCAGCACCTTTTAGGCTGACAAAGAAGAGCCGCGTCGACGTTGAAGAACCGGCTTATCAAATCAACGATTGAATGAAGATTCGAATTGCTTACTTTCAAATTTTCGACCTGCGCGAATTATGGGAGTGGCGATGGTGGCTGGTCGATTGGACTCATCTGACTCCGAGATCCAATAAGATTTTGGTTAAGAGTTGGGTGCCGGCAGCGTAAACTGTTGGCTGGTTTTGCCCCTCCCTGACATTGTTTCCATTAAGACAACCTTGCCATGCGAACTCATATCGAAATCCAAGGTGCTCGCGAGAACAATCTCAAGAACATTAGCACCAAACTTCCTCGAGACAAACTGATCGTCGTCACCGGCGTCAGTGGAAGTGGCAAATCGTCTTTTGCATTCGATACGCTGTATGCCGAAGGTCAGCGCCGACTGCTGGCTTCAATGTCTTCGTACGCCAAGCGATTTATTGGGCAGATGAGAAAGCCGGATGTTGATTTTGTTAACGGGCTTTCACCTGTTGTATCTATTGAGCAAAAAACAATCGGCAGCAACCCTCGTTCGACTGTCGGGACGATGACGGATGTTGCGGACTATATGCGAATGCTGTTTGCGACGATCGGGCATCCGCATTGCCCCTACTGCGAATCGAAACTTAAAGTCCAAACGCCGCAGCAGATGATGGAGCACATGCTTTCGCTGCCCGCTGGAACAGAGGTCGAAGTCCGCGCTCCCGTCTTCAAAGTCTTTGGCGAAGACTATGAGTACTTGTTCGAGCAAATTCGTGTTAACGGTTATCGCCGTGCGAGGATCAATGGCAAAGAGAAGGATCTGGGCAAAGACATCACGCTGGACGAAGACAAAGACTATCGCATCGAGGCGGTGGTCGATCGTTTCGTCGTGGAAAAAGGAATCGACAAACAAGTCGTTGCTTCGTTGGGCCACGGTCTTGATCTTGGTGATGGACTTTTAAGTTTTCACATACCCGGAAAAATATCCAAAGCCAAACGGGACAAGTTCCACAAGGGATTTGGTTGCAAAAAAGACGCGGTTGTCGCTGGCACGTTGCATCATTGGCATTTCACTTTTAACGATCCAAGTGGCGCCTGCCCGACATGTGCGGGCCTTGGGACATCAATGCGGGTGCATCCTCAACTGCTTGTCCCCGATCCCTCTCGGTCGTTGAACGATGGCGCTTTCATGAAGGAAGCGATGAAGTGCGACAAGAACACTTGGGGTGGGCGGATGCTCTTTAGCCTTTCCAAGAAATACAAGTTCAGCCTCGATGCACCGTTTGAAAAGCTGTCCAAAAAAGTCGTTGATATTTTGCTCTATGGAACCAAGGGCAAGAAGTTCAAAATCAAACTTGCGCCTGGAGCCCGCCAAGGCAAACAGCAAGAAGGTCGCGAAATTAGTTTCCGTGGCGTCATTAACCAAATCGAGCACCACTATCGTTGGTATCGAAAGCAAGGAAGTAGCAACGATTGGACTGATTCGTATCTGAAGAAAGTCATGGTCGAACACCCCTGCCCCGAGTGTTTGGGTGCTCGTCTTAAACTGCCACGGCGATTGGTCACGATCAATGGCAAGAATATTTTCGACGTTGGCGAAATGCACTTGGCCGAAACACTCGATTTCATCAAGTCATTGAAACCACCCGCTCGTCACAAAGACGTTACCAAGATCATTGGACGCGAGATTCAGACGCGATTGGAATTGATGATCGCAATCGGCTTGGATTATTTGAACTTGAATCGACGATCAGGAACTTTGTCAGGCGGCGAGTCACAACGGATTCGGCTGTCTTCTCAGATCGGTTCTGGCTTGATGGGCATGTTGTACGTTTTGGATGAACCTAGCATCGGGCTGCATCCCAAAGACAACGTGAAAATGATTGAAACGCTTCGTCACTTACAAAATATTGGCAACACTGTTGTGGTCGTTGAGCATGATGAGGACACCATTCGCGCGGCTGATCACATCATTGAGATTGGTCCCGGGCCA
>CAYMFZ010000025.1:9064-17726 GCA_964389585.1 uncultured Pirellulaceae bacterium
GGCCAATCAAGAAGATTACCGGTAACAAGAAATCCGTCACGGGTCAGTTTCTCAGTGGCGATCGTTCAATTCCTGTTCCTGATTTCCGTCGGCCGCCATCCGAGAAACAACTTCTCGTGCGCGGCGCTCGGCACAACAATCTTCGCAATCTGGATGTCGCAATCCCGCTCGGCTGTTTCGTTTGCATCACCGGCGCGTCTGGTTCGGGTAAGAGCTCACTGCTGCACGAGACGGTTTATAAAAAGCTATATAACGTCCTCCGCGACAGCCGCGTTTTATCTGGAGATCATGATGAATTGGTCGGTCATGAATTCGTAGACGACGTGATCAACATTGATCAATCGCCGATCGGAAGGTCGTCGCGTTCTAATCCGGCAACGTACATCGGATTTTACGACAACGTGAGGAAACTATTTGCTTCGACGGAGGAATCCAAGCGTCGCAAGTACACGGCGTCGAGATTCAGCTTCAACGTGAAGGGAGGGCGTTGCGAAGAATGTAGTGGCGAAGGCCGAATCGTAACTCAGCTTTCGTTCATGCCTGATGTTGAAGTGACTTGCCCGACTTGCAAGGGTGAGCGGTTTAAAAAAGAAACGTTGGAAGTCACTTACAACGACAAGAACATCGCGCAGATCCTTGAGATGTCGATTGAAGAGGGTGTTGATTTCTTTGCCGATCAGAACTCGATCAGTCGGAAGTTAATGGTGATGTACGAGCTTGGCCTTGGCTACTTGAAGATCGGTCACCCGTCGACGATTCTTTCAGGCGGAGAGGCGCAGCGGATTAAGCTTGCTTCGGAATTAGGCAAACTGAAACGTGGCAAGTCGAATCTTTATATTCTCGATGAGCCGACGACGGGTTTGCATTTTGCGGATATTGATCGGTTGTTGATTAGCCTAAACCGCTTGATCGAAAAGGGGCATTCGGTCGTCGTGATCGAACACAACCTCGACGTGATTAAAACGGCAGACTATGTGATTGATCTTGGGCCTGAGGGTGGACATAAGGGCGGCAAGTTAATGGCTTGCGGAACGCCGGAGAAAGTGGCCAAGTCGAAGTCGTCTCATACGGGAAAGTTCTTGAAACGCTATTTGGATTGATGTGTTGTGGTTGGTTGTGGAAATCTACACCACTGAGCTTGCTGACTTGGGTTGTTTTGTTTTTCGAATCGCCTTAGGACCAAGCGATGTGAACCAAGCGATGTGAACCAAGCGATGTTCCAAATCGCTAAGGTTGCTTCTCACAATGGTTGCCTTCTCTCTGGGTAGCGAAATAATTGGTAGGATTAATCCTCATAAAAAACTCACCGAGGCAGCCATGATCGCAATCTCCGACAACGTGCAAATTCGTAAAGACGGCTCCAGCGGCTCAATTATTATCAATCGTCCCGATCGGCGCAACGCACTTTCGCGCGAGATTGTTCAGATGATTGGCCAAGCCCTCGATGACTTTTATAGCGAGCGATCGGTTCGGGCTGTGATCCTGACAGGTACTGGCGAGACGTTTTGTGCGGGGACTGACCTTCACCAGCTAAAAGAGACCTCGGAGTCCAAGAACGCCTTGGAGGCTTGGCATCAGGATTCCAGGGGATTTTTGGAGTTGGTTGAAAAGATGCTTCGATTCCCGAAACCGATCGTCTCCTCGGTTAACGGTTGGGTAGTCGGCAGTGGCGTATCGTTGATGCTGGCCTCCGATATCGTAATTGCGGGCAAGTCGGCAAGGCTTCGAATGCCCGAGGCAATCCGCGGTTTGAATGCGGGGATCACAACGCCGCTGTTAAACTTTCGAGTCGGCGCGGGGATGGCGTCAAGCATCCTCTATTCAGGCGCACCGATATCGGCGGATGAGGCGACGAATCTTGGCCTGTTTCACGAAACGGTCGAAGATGATTTGGTATGGGCGAGAAGTTTCGAGATGGCCAGTCATTGTGCATCGGGCGCTCGCGAGTCTCACCAAATGACAAAGCAGTTGATTAACGAAACGATTGGCGAACACTTGTTCACACAGCTCAGCATTGGAGCGGCGAACATGGCGGCGGCGAGAACAACCCCTGCCGCCAAAGAAGGTATCGATGCGTTTTTGGAAAAGCGCGATCCAAAATGGGATTGAATTATAAGCTTGCGCCTGCAACACGATTGCTACTTCACGCCCGTAATTCGACTGCCGATGTGATAGTTATGGCACTGTGTACAGCCGCTTTTTGACTCGTTGGCTGAATGGCATGAAGTGCAATTTGATTTCACCATCGGCATGAAGTTGCTCACGATCTCATTGGAATCGAGGCTGACAAACGACTCCGCGTTTCTCGATTCCATATCCAACGAATGGCAATGAGAACAATCCTGGAGGTTGGCTTGAATCATGTGCGGTCCGTGTGCAAACCTTGTGAAAGAACGGACCGATGGGTCACGATATGTCGCCTTCCAGTTCACGGCAAACGAGCGATCTGGAAGTTGGTCGACGGTATGGCAGGTCCGACAAAGGCCAATGCTAGTCATTGAAATAGTCTTGTCGAATAGCTGTTTCGTTTCTGATCTCGAATCAGCGTCCGAGGCCCGCGTTACCAGTTCGATCCAGCTTTGGACGCAAGCATCAGCATGGCCACTGGGCCGGTAGCTGATTTGAAAAAGCGTATCGTTGCGGAACCAGCCACTTGGAACCACGATGGGTGGTCGGTCGATCGGTACAAACTTATTTGGTTTCACAGGGACATTGGTTTGGGCAGTCGCGACTTTTTTGGGTGATTGGGGAGTTTCGTTGACCAATCCCGTTTCGGTTGGCTTGGGCGTGTTCACCTTTGGTAAATCGGAGCTTGCAACAGCACCGGTGCTGCCTGATTCAATCGCTTGAAGTGGATTGACCGCCAGTAATTCAGGATCGCTCAGCGGGTCCGCATGGGCGTTCTTGATTCGAATCGCAACATCTTTTGCGTTAGCCGGCGGTTCGTTTCTTCCTGGGTTTGCGGCAACTTGAGCCGGCTGTGATGGCGTCTTTTTCGAGGGAACCCGAACGGTTGCGATGGGTGCTTCTTTGGCGCTTGCCGGTAGATTCATCAAACCCTTCAAAGGGTTCTCTGCCAATACATCATCTTTCGACGCGACTCGCATTAGTAGAGCTTCATCGGCTGGCCACCAAGAGCGATCCGATTTTTCCAGTGCAATATCATCGAGCCGATCATTTGTGCTCAGTAGATTTTTGGGTGATCCAAAGCGATGTGTGGTGACTTCTACGGTCAAGTTTGGTAGCCAGCGTTTGACCGCGTTTTGAAAAACAGGTGCGTCAAGGTTCGTGACCATCTTCTGAAGCTCATCGTCCGAGACATCAAGCTTCATGACGGATTCCAATCGTGTTCGTACGGCACGGGGACCGTCCAGCGAAAGGTCGTAAAGCAATCGCTTGATCGCCCAGACAAGCTCGACCGCGTCCTTAACATCTGATGAGTTGGTTGGGTCGATGTCGGCGAAATCAAAAGCGGGGCCAAACCGATTGAGAATCTCGGCTGCTGCCGGATCAGCGGTCAACATCACTCTCATGATCGGTGGAACGGGACCATCGAAATCGCCTGTCGCTGCCATTGGCCAACTGCCAATTTTCAGGTTCGCCGATTCAATCGCGTCAGTATCCAGCATGGGAAGTGCGATCAGAGCCAGGCCATCTTTTCCGCTTTCCAAAATCTGTTGATGATGGCAGGTGGAACAGGCTTGCTCATACGACGCCAGTTTTTTGACGTTTTGAAAGTCATCGTCGAGGTGGCATTGGTTGCAATTGAACTCGGAATTCTTAGAAGGAAAATGCTGCGCTGCGTGCGACGAGTGGTCAAATGAAATTCGAGATCGACGTTTTTGCGGGTAAGCGGTGAACTCTGGATGATCGGTCGCGAAACTATGGAATGAACTTTGGTGGCAAGTTTGGCATTGTCGATCGGTCAACGCCGTGAGATCGGCGGCTGATCCGTGGTGCTCGCGATGACACGCACTGCACGCGATGTTGTGGTCGCTGACTGGAGGCTGAAAAACCATCCCGGCGTCGAATGAAACTTGTTCGTACTTGCTGGTGATGTCAGCCATCTCATTGGGGGGAACATTGTGTGGATTGAGCGACGCGTCCGGATTCAACGACTTGTCATGACACTTCATGCATAGCTCGGACTGAGTCAGCCCTTTGGCTTTGCCAAGCGACAACGTATTGGCGACCCATTGTCCAACCGTTGTTCCCCCTGCGGCATGACACGCGGCGCAACGATCGGCACCCTGCCCTGCCAAAATCTGAGCGTGATTTGATGAGAGCGGACCAGGCACCATGAATTCGTTGCTGTACGGCGAAGTGCAAACGATCATCAATAGGCCAACAGTAAACGCCGTGCATGAGATCGTGAAAATTCGTCGTTTCGAACGAAGACTTCGCTTGCGTAGAGTTACAGCCGCGACTTCACCGTCCGCGCCAAGTGTTGACGCCGGGACTTCGACAAACTTGTCGTGCGGACGGTTGTAGACTTGCTCCAACATAGCTTGGTCCGTAATGCCATCCGCCGATCGCCGACTGGTTTTGTTTTTACTCGTAGCACCATGTTCATGAGCCGTAGGCGCTAGCCTCGGGCCGGCCGAATGAGATGGCGAGTTTTCCTTGTGGTTCTGGCCCGAGGCTAGCGCAAACGGCTCAGTATTACTGGAAGGATCTCGAGTAGTGGGTGCATCTCCCGCGGTAGATGCATCGTCAGGATTGGGTGTGCCGCCAAATCGCTTGATCATTTTAAAGCGCTCCACTGAAAGCATGGGCCATGATCATGTGCAACATTGCAAACGCCAACAAACTGTAGGTCAATCCAATATGAACGAACATCCAAACTTTCAATCGGCCTTGGATCGCGTAGTGATAATCAAGATCGTCTCTGCGCTTGACCATCGCAGAAAGCTGATGTCCAACACTTCGTTGATCGTCAGCAAGGTATCGGTCTAGGTCTTCAATTTCGGAAATCAGTTGACGTCGCATCCGACCGTTGGGACTGACCAAATAGGCGAGGCTTCGCGGTTGCTCGAAAAAACGCGCCAGTCGACTGGCATAGAAATTTCCCAACACATCGGAGGTTTCGCTCGCTTGCAAAACCAGCAGTCGAACTTGGTTGGCGAGTCGATGGCGAAGACTAGGAATCCGTTCAAAGATGACTTCATCCCCCAGCCCCGTCAGTCGTGCGGGGTAAGTTCGTGTAACGTAAAGCCCATAAACCCCGCTAAATGCCACCGTCAGATAGAGTATCGCGAGGATGCTTTCGAACATTCCATTGGGAACATGCCATGCGATATGGAAGCCAAAAATCGCAAACGTGGCGAGGCCGACGTAGATATGAAGTTGCATCCAAAATCGGGCTGAACCGATTGCAGGTAAGACCGTAATCTTCTTGCGAAGGTTAAATGCGGCGAGGAAGACGATACACCCCATCAACAGATATCCGGTTGTGAAGCTCGCGTGAAGCAAAGTCTGTTTTTGAGCGTAGACGACGACTCCCAAGAGCGCGAGCAGCACCAAAGTGACGATCGAGTTGCGGACTCGTCGCTTGGTGAAGTTCAAATTGATTGTCGATTTGGTGTCGTTCATCTTTTGTTTTCAAGTTGGTGAGCAATTCTTACTCTTTAAGCCACCTTCGCTTCGCATCGGGGGCTGGCGCTATTTCACGGAGTGAAATGCCACAATTGCCACAATCTCTGTTCCTCTATTCACTCGTTTCCTAATTTCAATTTCAAACTTCATTCGTGTGATTTGTGTTATTCGTGGACAACTTTCTTCTTCAATCTCTGGTTTCAGATTTCAATCTCAGCAGCTTAGTTTGTGTTTTTTGTGTCCACGAATCCGATGAATAAAACGAATTACGTTACAAGGGAATTACTCTCTTACTTTTACTCTTACTCGTAAAACTTATTCACGCTCAAATTCACACTGCCCTCCCCGGAATCTTGCTGCCGCTCGATTCCGACCCTCCCAAACGCTTCGCTGGGGAGGGTGTTGGATTTTTGGGGACTCGAAGCTCGCCCAAATAAATCAGCAGCACTTCAAATGCATTTCGCAACCGCGTTTAACTCCCTTTGCTCCAAGCTGTAATTGATTTGGGTGAACTCAAATCAATTCGAACCAACGCATCGTGTGGACAAGCTCTTTGGCAAGCTGGTCCTCCGAGTTGGTCGTTGCAAAGGTCGCATTTGGTTGCCTTGGCAATGGGTTGTCCTGATTCCACATCGACAATTGGTAATCCGCGTTTGTCATTGATGTTGACCATTTGAATGTTGTTGTATGGGCAACTGTTCGAACAAGTTGAGCATCCAATACATGTGTTGTCGTTGATCGTCACGTTGCCCGTGTCTTGATCCCGTCCAATCGCACCTGTTGGACATCCAATCATGCAGACCGGATCCAGGCAATGCATACAGGCGTTGGCGATCATCCAATGGTCGTACTGTTGCCCCTCGCGAATGAATCGCGGATTGTTGTCATGTGTTGATGCACACGCACGCACGCAATCGTCGCATCGCGTGCAGCGATCCAGATCAATCATCATCGTCTGCGTGCCGTTGATCAGTCGTTTCTCAACGAGAAACTCCAGCAATCCCTTGTCCATCGAGTCAGGACGCTTTTTCAGTCGGCGATTGCTCGGTTTACCGAGTGTCTCAAGTGCCGGCAACGGTGGTGGTAAAACAGCAGTTGGAATGCTTGGAAGAAGGATTGCTTCAACGGTACTTGTTGGGATTCGAATCACGTCGACATAGCCAATCGCTCGCAGGCTGAGCATCCAAGGCCGCTGCTCGCCTGATTTCCAGTTGTGTGCAAGTTCTCGCAAGCCAAATGTTTTGCCTTTGCCCATGTAGGCAATCGTTTGGTGTCCGTCGCCATGCTGTCGGCTCAATCGCGCGAATCCATTGCGAATCAACACCAAGCCATCCACGTATTCTCCTTGCTGGACGATCACGGGTTCGGCGAGGATTCGATCGGAGATGTCTTTCTTCAGAGTCGATTTGAAGTTCTGATTCCACTGGAAGTTGCCAAATGTTTCGAACACTGTTTCGTCGGCAACTTGCTGCATCAACTCTGGCGTAAGATCCTTGAAGATTTTCAATTCCTTCAAGTGCGTTAGTAAACTTCGCTCTCGGTAAAGTTTTTCAACATGCAGCCGCATCGCTTCATGACGCTTCAGCAATTCGCGAAAGCCCTGCCAGCGAATTTCCAATACACGCATCGGTGTGTTGGCGACGACGGTTGCCGAACGAGGGGTTCGAGTTAAAGCCGAGATTTCTCCAAAAATTTCACCTTGTTCCATTGCTACCGATTGGTTGGCAGGAATGACGCGAGGAATGTCGTGCAAAAATACCCGTGTTCCGGATTCGTCCTGACG
Source organism: uncultured Pirellulaceae bacterium (assembly GCA_964389585.1). Lineage (GTDB taxonomy): Bacteria > Planctomycetota > Planctomycetia > Pirellulales > Pirellulaceae > Mariniblastus. Next base: position 16,443 of record CAYMFZ010000025.1, read on the forward strand.
CGAACCAACTTCGGCAGGTGAAGTCTGATGGTTTGATTTCGAGTAGTCCCGAGTTTCGACGCCCTTTGAGTTTTGCCAAAGCTGTGCAATGACAGCGCCCCAGCCTTTTTTCTTCGAGGGCTTGCGGCCCAAGACGCTTTCGGGAAGCGATTGAAGCGACACGATTGCTTCGCCAAACAAAATAAGAAATGCGCTACTTCCATACTCGCCTTCGCGAAAGATGAAATCGCCCTTCTTCAGATCAAGGATTCGGCAATCGTTCTTGATGATTCCACTGAGAGAGACGCCTTTGCTGAAGGCACTTGGGTCGATCGACGCCAAGGGTTCGATCTTTAGAAGTTCCGCAGCGATTTCATCCGACATATTGGGGGCGAGAGGTTCGTCCCAGCGTTTTGGCCGATTGATTTTTGAGGGTATCGCGTTCAACGGTATTTTGCTTCCATGCAAGGTTTTTTGTTTTTGCATCCTTGCAAAAACCAATTTCTAATCGACGAGCTGTGGGCAGTCGCCAATGACTTGTTACTTATCCGACTCTCATGCTCATACTCATACTCCCTAACCCTGCCTCACGCCCAGCATCTAAACATCCCCAACACTCATTTATACTCACTCGGGTTAGGCAGCATTCCATCAATAGCCGCCAACCTTCCTCCATCGGTCTTCGTCGCAAACGCTTTCCCGGCATCCTGAATCTCATCCGCGATGGCTCGCAACGACGAAGCGTTGTTCAATCGAAGTTCCGCACTGGCAAACGAAAGCAAGGCAGCTTGAACGTGAGGATCGTTGATCTTCTGCTGGACTTCGTAAAGTTTCATCGCCGTGCGGGCGGCACGATTTGCAACTTTGGTACCATAAGTCGTTTTGGAAGTCTCTTTGGCCGTTGCCCGCGTTCTAAATTCTAAATCGGCTATCAAGCCAACGACGAACATGACACGAATTCTATTTGGGTCCGAGAGTGAATTGCTTTGACCGCCCGTTCGTAGAAAGTTGTGACGGACTTGGCCCTGAGACCAGCGGACCAACTCAAAATCTTCACTGCCTGCTTTATGCCCACCGACGTTAACGAGTTCTTCGTTGGGAACGGTGTGACAATTGAAACAACTGCTGGCGATTGAATAAAGATTTCGTGTGTTGTTCATGCCAAACGTCACGCTGTTCTCGATTCGTTGTTGCGAATGCTGGGGCGACTCTGATTCTTTGGTCGCCGTTGGGCCACCAAAATCATTGTGAACTGTGATCCAATCCTTCGAGGCACCATGACACGATTCGCATGAAACGCCAGAT
>CAYMFZ010000025.1:17737-21877 GCA_964389585.1 uncultured Pirellulaceae bacterium
AACGCAGGCCAAGTTTAGAACAGATCTCTTTGGCTTCCGGGCGTCGTCCCAATTCGTCAAACGTGCGGTAATGAGGTGTCTTTTTCCAGACTTGAATTTCGTTGACGTGGCATTTGGCACAAGCCTCCGCAGACATCACCTTGTTTGGGTCACAGCGGTCGTTCTGCGCAGTCGAAATTGCAGGCAACATCATCAAGCCTGAGATGGCGATGACTGCGAAACTAATTCGAGTTTTAGATGGCAGGCTCATTTTATTTTCTAAACGTCTAGCTCAATTGGACCATCTGGTTTTGCGATGCAAACAAGGCACTTTCCTGGTGGACAGTCGACGATTTGGTTTTCAGGGTATCTCACTTTGCCCTTCAGCAATCCCGTCTCGCACGTTCCGCAACTACCTGCTCGGCATCCGGAGTCAATCATCACATCGTTGTCCTCTGCCATTTCTAAAATGGAATCACAATCAGATTCCCAGTTCGCTTCGACATTCGAGATGGCGAACTTGACGGCAGGCCCCTTTTCAGTTGACTGTGTTGCAGGCTTGTTGTCTTTTTTCTTTTTGCCAATCGAAGCGGGCCCAAACGCTTCAAAGAAGATTCGTGACTCGGGTACACCCCATTCCAACAACCCGTTGTAAATCGACTCCATGAAAGGAGGCGGACCACACATGTAAAACTGGCATTGGTTGTTTGGTAAAATCTTCTTGAGTAAATTTGACGAAGCGAACCCGCCGATTTGGTAGTCTTTTCCCTCGACATCGGTTGGGTTGGGATGTGAATAACAATTGACGACATGCAAGTTTTCGTGCGCGGCGCTGATCTGTTCAAGGTGCGATTTGAAAGCATGATCAGCCGCGTTTCTTACTCCATACACAAGCAACACGAGCCGTTGAGAATTGGTTTCAATCAGATGGTTGATGATACTGATCATCGGTGTGATCCCAATCCCTCCACCCAGCAATACGATTGGAGCTTCTGATTTATCATCAAGAACAAAATGACCAGAAGGCGATTTGACTTCAATCTTGTCACCCTCCATCAACACATGGTTAATGAAGTTACTCGCTCTGCCTGGCGTCAAGTTGGGTTTGTCCGGAGGCGCGGGAACTGCTTTTACGGAGATTCGATAGAAGTCCTGATCGGGGCGATCGGACAACGAGTAGCAGCGAACGACTGGCTTGGGCTCGCCGGGAATCGCAAACTTGAAAGTCAAATGTTGGCCAGGTAGAAAGCTGGGAATCGGCTTCCCATCGTCTGGCGTTAGGTAAACTGATGTGCAGACATTGGTTTCTTTGATCAATCTGCTAACGCGAAAGGTGCGAAATCCGCTCCATTGACCATCTGGTGTTGGTGAATCTAGCGTTTGATTGGCGGCTGCTTCAATTTGTTTTCGAAACAGCTCCTGCGACAATTTGAACTGCTTCTTGTTCTGTGCAATTAAGCCTAACGATTGACTGGACCAAAACGCGAATTGCGCCAAAGCCATCACGCAAAGCGCGATACCGCCCAAAGTAAATAACAAGTAAGTGACGTTCATGGTGTCGTTTAATGGAGAAGAGTTCTTCTGCGGTTGAAACACGACCAACAGATAACCATCAGTTGGCAGACTCTGCCTAACCGTCAAAAGTCCCCAAACCCTTTCGGGCACTTTCCACGGTTATCGTGTCATCGTCGCAAGCAATGCGAACCTTGAGCTTTTTGATCGCGCTTACTAGATCTTCAAAAACGGCGAGAATAGAGAGCTCGTTTTCGCGCAAAAACGGAGAAGTTGCTAAAGGATAAAGAATGTGCTTCGCCGATCGAGGGCGAATTTTGGGCAGAGCTAGACTAGGCGGGTAAACGATCAGTTAATCGAACGTAATAACTCGAAAGTGAAGATTCCAGCGCTATGTCCATCAGAGAAATGGATGTTGTAGGCGTAATTTCCGACAGGATGCATTTGCTCAATATCCAACGGCATGGTTTCCGCCATCGAAAGCACGGGCAATTCGTTTGATAGCTTTTTCTGCCCGTCCGCGGTTTCGCTGAGTGGTTCGTTCAGGGCTTCCATTCGTTTATCTATGCAATTCGCACAACGGCAACCATCGCGCAGTTTGCGATACGAAACAGTTTGAGTCACTCCATCGCTCCACTCAATCACAAGGCACCGATCCTCCGTCTTTTTAAGGCTTGTAGGCGTTGGGATTTTCGAATTCGAGTTTTCGGTCGACATGGATTTCTAGTTTGCAAAAATTGTAAAACGTGCGAGAGACGTCGGTTTGATTTAAGCTCTGTCGCGATCAAGCAGCAGCGCAATCAAACAACGGCGGATATGGCTTGCTCGATCGCGACGATCAATCGCTGGATCTCTTCTTTCGTGTTGTAATGGACCAACCCAATGCGAACCATCCCATCAGGTTCGAAACCCATGCGAGTCGAAAACTCGAGAGCGTAATAGTTTCCACTCCAAACACAGATGCCTTGTTGGCCAAGCTTTCCCGCAAGATCTTTTGGTGACATCGACTTGTGTCGAATGGAGAAAGTCGGAAACCGCTCGGCAAGTCTCGTCTTGTCGGTGATTCCAAAAACTTCTAGCCCCGAGATGCTTGTGAGTCCATCGATCAGGTCGGCAGAAAGCGATTCTTCATATTCGACGATCGCATCAAATGCCGACTTCAATGCGTCTCGCCGACTGGCATTTTCTTCCGCTCCCGTTTTTCGACCAATGTCTGCGATATAGTCAATACACGCCATTCCACCCGCAATCGATTCATGTGATTGCGTTCCCGTCATCCAGCGTGACGGTAGAACGTTGCTCGCCGGGCGGACTTTGTAGGGTTCAAGCGACTCAAGCAACTCTCGACGACCCCAAAGCATTCCAAGGTGCGGGCCAAAAAATTTGTAGTCAGAACAGGCCAGAAAATCGCAGTCCCAATCAACGACGTCGATCAAGCCATGGGGCCCATAGTGAACGGCGTCAAGAAAGACCTGGGCGCCGACCGAATGGGCCATCTCCGCCACACGCTTGACTGGGTTGATTCCACCCGTAGCGTTACAAGCACAACCAACAGCGACCAATTTCGTTTTTTCATTGAGCTTGTTCGCAAGATCATCCATGTCGAGCGTGTAGTCACTCTCGTTGTAGCTGATGAAATGAACTTTGGCACCGGCTTCTTCAGCGGCAAGCAACCACGGATTCACGTTGGCGTCATGGTCAAGCGAAGACAGAATAATTTCATCACCCGGCTTCCATGTTTTCCCAAGTGCCCGCGAAAACGAAAAAGTCAACGACGTCATGTTTTGGCCGAACGCGACTTCGCCTCCATCAGTAGCGCCGACAAACTCCGCGTGAGCTTGATGCGATGCCGTTAGCAATTCGTCGCTTTCAATGCTCGTCGCGAACTGACCGTGGTGATTCGCGTTGGTGTGATAAAGATAGTTCGTCATCGCGTCACCGACACACCGCGGAACCTGAGTCCCAGCAGGGCCGTCGAAAAAGACCATGGTCTGGCTATTGTGTTGTCGACTCAGTCCGGGAAATTGTTGGCGACAAGACTCGATTAATGTTTGATTGAATTTCATCGTTGGTCGATAAACCTTTTTCCTTTTGCCTCAAAACGGGGAAGCGATCCAAACGCGACGCACTGAACGTCGACTCGGAGCCCAAGTCGGACTTGGAGTTCGGTTACGACTCGGGATGGATCTTCGAGGTGATCTTCAATTTCAATTTTTAACTGATCCATTGATGCGTCTTTGAAAGCGGTCAAGCGATACTCAACGATCTCAGGAAAGCTTCGTAGGATCTGTTCGATGGACGTTGGAAAGACGTTGACGCCGCGGATGATCATCATGTCATCGGTCCGCCCAAGCACGCCACCTTTTAACATGACGAAGTTACATGGCTGATCGTCGTTCCAAGTCGGACGCACGAGGTCGCCAGTGCGATAGCGAATCACGGGACTGCCGACGCGGCCCAATGTTGTCAGCACCAATTCTGAAAGTTCATTTTCATCGGCTGCTTCGCCCGTTTCAATTGTCAGGAATTCTGCAATGAACTGGGACTCGTTGACGTAAATCCCTCTGCCTGCCGGATCAGCGTATCCCCACGGTCCAACTTCGCTCGCACCACTGTGGTCAATGACTTTCGCATTCCAAAATGATTCAA
>CAYMFZ010000026.1:0-21807 GCA_964389585.1 uncultured Pirellulaceae bacterium
GGTCAGGTTTGGCCAATTGCTACTCAGCCGGCGTACCTTTTTATCGCGCGACGTTGATGGGTGACCTGTTCTTTACCGGCGTTCTCGTCGGCGGTTACGGTGCCTTTGAGACGATTCAACTCTGGCTTGCGGGTCGAGTATCAAAACGATCTTTGGCGTTCAATGCTTGATCGAACTCGCGGTAAAGTATCACGGTTGCTCTTTCATTGTGGCATTTCACTCCGTGAAATAGCGCCAAACCTGATGCGAAGCGAAGGTTTTAGTTACCGAAAGCCAAGTGGCGTAGGGTAATTAGTCAAAGAAGATCGCCTCACCTCAATCAACAGTCAACTTCGATACGTTCGAACCGGCGCTCGTTCACGGAGTGAACGGCCACAATAAGCGCCACCAGGACAGCCACAGCATCGATGTTCGTCTTGCCAAGCAGTACGGATTTATTCGACAATTCAAGAACCTGTTAAATTCCATTGTTCTTGGGAGATCGAGCATGTTTCGTCGCACAGCTTTCATTGCCGTTACTTTGGTCGTTGTATTCGTTGCTGGATTGATTCTGGTTTCGGTGAATTCGGGTAAGTCCATAGCGCAGCAAACGCAAACAGAAAAGGGAGCGTTTGGGCAGAACTCAAACTCACCCTTTGCCCAAAACCAAACATTTGGTGCGGTGCAGAAAACCAATCAACCTGTTGGCCTTCAAGGCGAAACATTTTCGCTGGCTCGGACGACGTATCTTCTGCCTCGCGACTCGGCCAAAACATTAACCGAGTTGTTTGCTCATAAAGCAACCAGCCTCGTTGAGTGTCGCACTGAATCAACGGACGAGTCTACGCCTGAAGGATTGGTAAAGTTTGTTGTCACGGCAGAACCGAATACTCAAGATGCGATCAAGCGTTTTGTTCAGGTTGTTTTTCCTCAAGACAATCTTAGACAATTTGTTGCCACTGAGACCGACAACGCAAGTGCCCAAGCCAAACGATTAAATAGCCGATTGCAAGTATCCCTCAACCTTCCAAGTATGACCTGTGGTGGCTGCGCAAGTAGTGTCAAGAAATACTTGGCGACAAAGGAATTCGTAAAAGAAGTTGCCGTCGATGTACGCAATCGGACCGCCATATTCTCGGTTTCTGCGAACACTGAAGTTGAGACGTTTTTGGCTAGGGCGAAAGATGAGAACCGGTTCTTCAAAGATGCCAAGCATTTGAAACTTGCGGAATAATCACTGTTCGAAAGAGGATTGCGGACCGCCAGTCCCAATCTGGTTGACCCAATCAAACAGGATTTGTCGGCGAGATGGCATCATTGCAAGATCACCATCTACCAGACAGGAATGGATAAGCGTCTTGACGACTTGGTTGGGGGCAGGAATTGGAGTGTTGGCCCGCACCATTATTTCGACAGTCGCGCAACCGAGTGCTCGGTCGTTTAGCTCTGATGATCTTAACAGTTCAGTAAGCCATTCATTGGAAGGATTACAGTGTGCGATATGCCATGAGGCTGAGGCGCGCCAAAGCTTTCCGGCACGATGGGCGGCAAGCAAGTCGTCCAGGAGTTGCGGCAAATTCAGTTTCTCTAAGCCATAGACAGCACCTTGGCGAAATTTGCGAAGATGATCACTCATCAAAACATTGTGTAGGTCAGGGTAGGCGGCATCGCCGCGCATCTTAGTCATCGCGACGGCAGCATAACTCGCGGAGGAACGAGCTTTGGACAAAAGAATTTGGAAAGCGGTTTCGTAACCAATCGGGTCGCCAATGCAGCCCAACAAATACGCAGTCATCCAAGGTTCGCATGAACCATTTCGATGGGCAGTCAATAGATGCTGTGCAACCGCAGTGTCAGGAGGTAACGCAGTAAGTTCATCGCCAATTTTCTTCCAAGATTGGCGGTCGTGGATTGCATCATTGACGAGTGAAATAGCGTTCATTGTTCACAGCATAAAGTTGGACATAGTCAAAGTAAAAGCCGCAGAACGTGTTGTCACTTCCACAATTGGAACAACTTCAGCACCTCAGATTGTTCGTGATGCTCTGCTTCTTCCATCGGAGTTCGCCCTCGTTTCATGCTTCGAGCATTTTTCAATGCTGGACAAGCCGCAAGTGCACGCTCAACGAATTCAACATCTCCTGCGATTGCGGCAGAAAAGATATCATGACGTGCTCCGTGAGCGAGAAGCAATTTGACTTTGTCGCTTAAGCCATGTTCTGCCGCAGTGTATAGCGCCGTCTCTGCTGAAGCCGCAATATTTGGATCGGCGCCGTTTTCCAACAAAGCTTGCACCGTCTCAAAAGATCCTTCCCATGTGGCAAGCACGACGGGTGGTGTCAAACCCTTGTTGGGTTCATAGCCAATCGCGTTGGCGTCTGCCCCGTGGCGAAGTAGTAACTGAACCATTTCAGTTCGCGAGTTAACTGCGGCGGTGTGTATCGCCATGTTGGTGAACCGAAATTCGGCCGGAGTTGGAACTTGAGTGCGAGCCTCGTAACTCCAGATATGACATGGTTTCCAAGCCTCACCCGAGAATCGCTTTTTAACCCACGAAGAAGACTGTTCAAGAAGTTCGGCGACTCGATCCACGTCGTCGTTGTCTACGGCATTCCAAAAAGCGTAGTCCATGATCAATTCTGGCGCGATGAAATAAAGTGAATCGAATCAATCAAATACTAGAGGACATTTCAAAACCTAAAATCGTGCGATCATCGTAGTGGGATTCGCCAGAATTCCCTTTGTTTTGAAAGCGAGCTGGGACTTCTGGCGAAGTCCACTACAGGTTTTGAAATACCCTCTAGTAGCGCCCAATCCAACCAATGGCCAAGCTGCTCGTTAGCAAAGTGCCTGCTCCAAACAACAGCATTGCGATTGGAGCCGTCCAAACGCCGTACCAAGTCAGGTATCCGTCGAGCGCTGGCCCCGTCATGAAAAGAACATTCGAAAGCACGGCTCCGGCGACCAAGTACTTCCAAAATTCAAAATCACCAAAATTGGCCGGGCTCGCACACGCCGTATAAACAATGCAAGTCGCGATCAGTGCGGCGTTGAAAAAGAGTCGAAGGGTTTCCCAGCGAGCGATGACCAATCCAAAATCATCTTTTAGAGAATGCTGGCTGTCGGCTGTGTAGCAATCCATTTAGGTGCCTCAATAATCGAAATTGGTGTCATCAACTATCTCATTCGATTCTATCGGAAACCGGTTGCGAAACGAAGCGGTTGGCGTCGTTCGAGTTATTCAAACAAGTTATTGGAATATTCGATGCTTTGTACGGCGACTCGTTCAAGAATAAACGGTGCTCTACGACTGTAGACACTCGGAATAGGTGCCAGTCATCTGGCTCGCATAAAGTTTTGGGCAATGAGCCTCGACGCGAAGTCGTCCGGTAGCCCCCAATCGCTTTCTATCGTCCGCGGAGTTCACCAGTCGCTGGATCGCAACACTCAGTCCAGTACAGTCTCCTGGTTCGTGAAACAAACCATTTTCGTTTTCGACAACAAAATCAGGAATCCCGCCAACCGGCGTTGTGATGACCGGCATCGACCAACTCATTGCTTCTAATAGTGACATCGGCATCCCCTCGAAATAAGACGGCAATACGAAGACGTCAGATTCTGAGAGCAATTGATCCCGTTCCTCTGGGTCGATCCAATCTCGTACTTCAACGCATGCAGACAGTTCCAGTTGATCAACCTGTTTTCGAACCTCTTCGACCATCCCGTTTCCTGCAATGACAAATCGCATCGAAGCGTTTCTCGTTTCCGTTGAAATTTTTTCAATCGCCTTAAGCAGATCAAACGTTCCTTTGTCGTGATCCATCTTGCCAAGATAAACGAACTGACAAAGGTCTGACTTTTCGCGTTCGAAGTTCTCCACCGACGGCAGTTCCACAGGATTCGCTTTCGTTACTAGCCGACTCGGCTCGACACCAATTTCGTTTTCATAAAACTCACGCCACGAATCAGTCAGCATTACTAATTTGGTAGATCGTTTAAAAACAAATCGGCAAAGCCAACGACTGATTGGACCAACCTTGTTGTAAAACGTGGGAAACTCGCCCGCATGGACGTGCATGATGACCGGCTTTCGAAAAACGAAGCAGATAATTGCCACGATACATTGTCGGTAGAAACTTGCTCCAAGCGAGACGTGCAAATGTGCGACATCTACTTTGCTGGTCACCAACATGAACAGCAGCTTTAAGCAACAAGTGACAAAAACGTACAGTTTGTTGAATGCGCCGCCGAGCCCCACGGTGCCGAGATGACGCACCAAAACGTTGGACGGCAGCACGTCAATCAATAACGTCTGAAAAGTCACGATCCCGCCTTGGCGGTAGAGTGCTTCGCCAATCATGAGGACGTTGATGTCCTTTGTGGATTCGGCTGGATTTGACCGGGCAGAGACGTTTTCTTGTTTGGGATTCATGGGCGGCAATTCTGCCTGGCTGAGCCGCTTCGAGTGTTTGTTCCTAATCGAAGTGATACTAATTAGGCGGTTGAAAAATACTAGAGGACATTTCAAAACCTAAAATCGTGCGATCATCGTAGTGGGATTCGCCAGAATTCCCTTTGTTTTGAAAGCGAGTTGGGACTTCTGGCGAAGTCCACTACAGGTTTTGAAATACCCTCTAGGTGAAACTGGTTCATTCGTATATCGATCATTAACAGCTTTGCCGCGACCAAGCTAAGAGCGCGTGACTGAACTGGCGATTGTTCTGTGACTCCCAACATCCAGCCGGTAAGCAGCAGCGTCCGCGAGGAAACGAAAATTGCCACTACTCCCGTCTAATGGGGCGATATTCTCGTTTTCATTTTGGCTTAATCGCTACCTCATTTATTTTGAAAAACTTGTCACTCGACCTGTCCCCGTTCGAGGACTTTGAGTTGATTAAGCAGTAGGAGGAGTCATTCACGGATGTAATTGCTTTATCTTTGCCAAATACTTATCTGGCAAAACGCGATTTTTTCCGGAGAAAGTCATTCATTCCCTCGAATTTATTTACCGCTACCGTTTCATCTGGTGCTTGGCCGCGATTTTTTCAATCGTTTTGGCGATCGCACTTTTAATCGCGTTGCCCCGAAAATATACCTCGGAAGCCAAATTTCTGGTAAAGATTGGTCGCGAGAGCGTTGGGCTTGATCCGACTGCCACCACCAGCCAAACGCTCTTGATGCAAAAGACCCAAGAGGAAGAAGTCAACTCTGCTCTGGAGGTCATCTACAGTCGATCGGTTAAAGAAGACGTTATTCGAAAGATCGGCGTTGATGCGATCATGTCTGGCTATCTTCCGACGGATGAAGAGGCAATAGCTCCACCAGTGAGCCAAATTAGGCAGAAGGTATCTGACTCCATTTCGAGCGTCGGTGACTTCTTGTTGGAAATTGGCGTTCGCGATCCAGTCGATGACTTTGAGCGAGCGATCATCAAGCTGGAAAACTCCGTCTACGTTTTTGCGACGAAGAAGACGCAGGTCATCTCGATCAACACCGAGGCCAAGAGTCCTGAGATGGCTCAAAGAATTGTCGATGAGATGACTTCCTCTTATCTCGAGCACCATTTGAAGATCTCACAGACATCGGGATCATATGAATTTTTCAAGCGTGAAACAGAGCAGTCAAAAATTGCATTGGACAAAGCCAAAAACGAAATGGCCCAGTTCATGGCAGACAACCAAATTGTTTCGGTTGAATCGAACCAAGCCCTCTTGAAAGACACTTGGAACGGCATTCTTTCCAATATCCTTGCTTTGGAAAACGAGCAGAACACACTCGCTTCCAGCTATTCCGAAAACCATCCACTCCGCATGTCAGCCAAGGCTCGGTTGGACTCTGCTCGCAAGGCATTGGTCAGCCTTAAGAAAACGGATGTGAAAAAACTTCCTGCTGAAATCAAAGCTGTCCTTGAAAAGGCTGAAGCAGTTGATTCGAAAGTTGAAGACGTTGAACCGGACGAGCAGGCACTTACCTTGGTCGGCCGAATCGACGAACTGATTTTGGCGAACAACCAGCTCGAAATTATGCTTGAGAACGTCCGTACGCTTGAAGCCCAGCTCATCGGCCATCGTCAAAAATTTGAAGAAGCGAGACTGATCCGAGTTCAGCAAGAAAGTAGCATCTCGAACATTTCCGTTTTTCAACCAGCGACGTTCAATCGAAAGCCAACGTCTCCCAACAAGTTGTTGGTGCTCGCGGGAACCTTCTTTTCGATTTTCACGACTGCATTTCTGTTTTGTATTTGGCGAGAAACCAAACGTCGCTCGGGAGCTTTGCAGAAAGTCATTGATGTTGAGCGAGTGTTGAAGGTGCCCGTTGTTGCAACGATTCCAGTCGATCGCTCAGCATCCGGCCGCTATCGAAACAAGTCGTCGTTAGGAAATCTACGACGCAAGTGTCACGACGCTGTTCATTCAATCATGAATTCCCGACAAAACTCGAATGACAATGACGGGCCGAATAAGAAAGACGCTGTTGTAGTTGGTGTTCTCGGAATTGAAAAAGGGGCTGGTGGCAGCACGATCGCTTCGGCAATGGCAGGCTGTTGCTCCAAAGACTTTGGATTGAAGACGTTGTTGATTGATGTAGATGCAAAGTCCAAATCAATCTCGGCTCGATTCAGTCTCAACGGCGCTCCGGGGCTAAGCGAACTGATCGAGGGTGCTGACTTGGAAGACTGTCTTCAGCACTTCAAGCCTTTTGATCTTTCGATTGTTGCAAGTACGAACAAAGATCGAACGGCTTCGAAGCTTGTTTCCTTTGGCGTTGCGGATGTAAAGGCCCAACTCGATCGTTTGTCGAACAAATTCGACGTCATCATTTTGGATTTGCCACCGGCGTCTGACGCCAACAGCGTGTCTTTCCTCGCAACACAATTGGAAAGCGTCATGCTGGTCGCTCATGCCAACAAAACGACAGCGATGTCGGCAATTGGAGTATTGCGAAAGTTTGAAAATTCGGAAACCAAAATTAACGGCATCGTTCTCAATAAATATCGCCGTGAATTTCCTTGGGAGAGCAACAGCTAATGCCAGTCAGCAATCCCCAGAATTGCGAAGGCGAGTCTGATGCCGAACAAATTTCGACTACGCAACCAATCTTGAAACAGCAGATATCAGCCTCCAAGCGGGTGTTTGATATTGGCGCTTCGTTGGTGCTTTTGTTGCTGTTGTCACCTTTGCTTATCGCTGTTGCGGTTTACATCAAACTCGTTTCGCGCGGACCCGTGCTCTACATCCAACCTCGGCTCGGGTTTGGCGGCGAGATGTTTCGAATTCTCAAGTTCCGCACGATGCAGGATCGAAAGCAAGTTCGTGATGAGACGCATCGGCAATACGTTGCGGGTTTGGCGGCGGGCGATGCCGTCTTGAAAAAGCCCGACATCAAAAGGGAATTGATTCCCGGCGGTGAATTGCTTCGTACGCTTTCAATCGACGAATTGCCGCAACTGTGGAACGTCGTTAAGGGCGAAATGTCGTTGGTTGGACCGCGCCCAGACCTACTCAATCTCGAAGACTACACACCAGCTCAACTACGTCGTTTCGAAGTGCTTCCAGGAATTACTGGTCTATGGCAAATCAACGAGAAAAACGAAATGACGTTTAACGAAATGATTGAACTCGACATCGAATACGTCGACACCAAAACACTCCTTTTGGACCTGAAAATCCTGTTCTCCACGGCGTTCGGTTTGCTCAAGTTTTCAAACTCGTGATCAAGCAAAGTTGTGACTGCGGAACCACAGAGCATTGTACCAAACATTTTTAATTCATTTTCATCTTTGATATTCAACTGGATTTACTATGACAAAAATTGGCATCATCGGCGTTGGCTATTGGGGCCCGAACTTGGTTCGGAACTTTGACAGTATTCCGGACTGCGAGCTCGTTTCGATTTGTGATCTTGATCCCCGCAGCATCGAAAACATCACAAGCCGTTATCCCGACGTCAACAGTTACGACGACGTTGACAAAATGATTGCCAACGAAGAGCTAGATGGTGTCGTCATCGCAACGCCAACTGCAACTCATCATGGATTGGCAAAGAAAGCCCTCGAAGCTGGCTTGCACGTTTTCGTTGAAAAGCCGTTGACCGTCACGACTGAAGAAAGCCAGGAATTGATCGACATCGCTGACCAGCGTGGGCTTGTTGTTTTTGTCGGTCACATCTTTTTGCACTCCGCTCCCGTGATGAAGCTACGTGAATTGATCGCTTCAGGTGAATTAGGCGAGATCAGCTACATCAGTTGTCGGCGATTGAATCTTGGCCCCGTCCGTAGTGACGTCAGTGCACTTTACGATTTGGCGACGCACGACATTTCGATCGTTCTGCACTTGCTGGGCGAACAACCGACGACCGTCTGCTGCCAAGGCCTCGACCACATCAAGACTGACGTTCACGACGTGGTTAACCTGACGATGAAGTTTCCTAACAACAAGATGGGTATGGTTCATTGCAGTTGGCTTGACCCTCGCAAAGAGCGTGTTATTACCGTTGTTGGCGATCAAAAAATGGCGGTCTACGACGATCTGGGCGAAGAGAAAATCCGCGTCTACGACAAAGGTGTAAACCTCCATTCAAAGTCCGGAGACTTCGCCGAGTTCCAGTTGTCTTATCGGCATGGTGACATGTACAGCCCATGGATTAAGCAGCAAGAACCACTTCGAAGCGAGTGCTCAGAGTTCGTTCGATGCATCGTCGAAGGCGACACGCCACGCACGGGTGGTGTCAATGGTTTGCAGGTGGTCGAAGTCCTTGAGGCCGCCAATTCGTCTTTGATGAACGACGGTGACCCAGTCGTTATTGATTCGAAAATCGTTGTCTAGAAAACGAGAAGTAGGTCTCTAGAGGGTATTTCAAAACCTGTAGTGGACTTCGCCAGAAGTCCCAGCTCGCTTTCAAAACAAAGGGAATTCTGGCGAATCCCACTACGATGATCGCACGATTTTAGGTTTTGAAATGTCCTCTAGCTTTTTTCGAAAGTCGGACCTTTAAGAACTCTTAGTTTGAGAGCCGAGCAATTTTTTGCTCGGATTCTCAAATTGAAAATTCTCAGATCTGTGACTTTCGCCCTGGCGTATCCACGAATTTAAGTACACACCCAACATGATTCACCCCAACTCACTCGTTGAATCCGACGACATCGGCGAAGGCACCATGATCTTTGCGTTCACCCATGTCATGGACGGCGCAAAACTTGGATCCAATGTCAAGTTGTGCGATCACGTTTTCGTCGAAGGCGGAGCCGTCATTGGCAACAACGTCACAATCAAGAACAACGTTTCGGTTTGGGAAGGCGTCAAAATCGCAGACGATGTTTTTGTTGGTCCCAATGTTTGCTTCACCAACGATATGTCACCCCGCTCTCCGCGAATGGAGTCCGCGAAACGTCGTTACGCGAAACGTGAAAACTGGTTGCTGGAAACGAATGTGCATCTTGGTGCGACGATTGGCGGCAACGCCACGATCGTACCCGGTGTGACGATCGGTGCATTTGCTTTCGTTGGAGCAGGTGCCGTGGTGACCAAAGATGTTGAGCCTTACACGATGGTGGTAGGCAATCCGGCACGAGTCAAATCATCGGTCTGTTCTTGTGGACAAGTTTTGAGCGGAAGCCATCGTGACACGACTTGCTCACACTGCGGAGAAGCTCCTGCTGACCGCCTCGGTTAGCTATTGCTCTTTTGCTTGTTCCAAACGATCACCTCGATATTTATTTGGAAGGCAGCAAAGCCTTTCTTCAACTTTCAAATTTCACTTCAAGAAGAACCAAAATGAACGCTCCCAAAATAGATTCAATTCCACTCGTCGATTTAAAGACTCAAGCAAAAGCGATTCGCGAAGAAGTTCTCGAAGGCGTTGCGGAAGTCATCGACTCATGTGCTTTTATTCTCGGCCCACAAGTTGCTGAGTTCGAAAAACAGTTCGCTCAGTATTGCCAAGCTGAACATTGCATCGGGGTTGCGAATGGAACCGAAGCCTTGCACATGGCATTGCGAGCACTCGACATCGGACCTGGAGACGAAGTCATTACTGCCGGCAACTCGTTCGCCGCAACCGCATTTGCCATCGCCTACGTTGGTGCCAAAGCAGTTTTCGTTGACATCGACGCAGACGACTACAACATCGACGTGTCGTTGATTGAGCAGGCGATCGGAGAGAATACAAAAGCCATTATCCCGGTTCACTTGTATGGTCAACCGGCTCGTATGAATGAGATTATGGAAATCGCTAAACGGCACAATCTTCGTGTAATCGAAGACTCCGCTCAGGGACACGGTGCAGAAATCGACGGCAAGCGTGCTGGTTCCTTTGGCGATATCAATTGTTTTAGCTTTTATCCAGGCAAGAACTTGGGTGCCTTTGGTGACGGTGGTGCGATCACGACGAACGATAGCGAGTTGGCTGAGAAGATCAAATTGTTGCGCAACTACGGTCAAAAAATTAAGAACCAACACGACATGTTGGCGTTCAACTGTCGCTTGGACACGATGCAAGCGGCTGTGTTGTTGGTGAAGATGAAATACATCGAAAAGTGGACGGATCAGCGTGCCCAAGTCGCAGCTTGGTACCGTGAAGCCCTCAAAGATGTTGACGTCAAGCTTCCTCATCAGCACTCAAACATGCGTCACGTTTATCACTTGTTTGTGGTTCGCCACCCGCAACGAGACGCGATTCTTGCGGAGCTTGCAAATGACAAAGTGTTCGGAGGAATTCACTATCCGAATCCGCTCGTCAAAGCTCAGCCGTTTCTTGAGTCGGCGTGCTTCCCAATGGGTTTGCCTGTGGCGAGCAAGTACGCCAGTGAGATTATGTCTTTGCCAATGTACCCGGAGATGACGCAAGAGCATGTCCAAATGGTCGCGAGTTCACTTGCAGCAGCAGTTGAAAAAGTTGATTCACTTCAAACTGCCTAGAGACCTCTCTTGAAATCGACCATTGAAATACGGTCGTTTAAGTAGGCGATCTCGGCATTCGAAATTCCAGCTTTCCAGATCAATTTATGTCTTCCATCCAACTCAAAAACCGACTTCCTTTAGGGACGTCTGCTTCCCAAGCGGTTGCAGGCGAGGTTGGTGGATTGCGCTGGTATGAAAAGTTGTTGTTGGGAGCGGCAATCTTCGAACTCCCACTCCAAATCGATACTTACCTGATGTATCGAGAATTTGATGGCAACTTGGGCGCAGTGGGCGGCGTGAATTTGTCTGTGGGATTGATGGCGGTATTAGCTCTCTATTTCTTTTGGTTGGTTCAGCAAGTCGACGTATTTTCCAAGCCGACCCACAAAAAAGTCCGTGGGCTTCCAATGTTGTTTTACATCGGCACGGTAGTGGTTTCCATTGCTGCAGCGCAGGTGAAAAGCTTGGCCGTATTCGATTTGATAATCTTGCTACAGGCTTACTTGCTCTTTTTGTATCTCGCTAATCGAATCCGCACGATGTCCGATTTGAAGTTTGTCTTGATCGTTTTCTGCTCAACGGTGATATTTCAAAGCCTGCTTATCTTTTTCACGATGTCGATGGATTACACCGGCGAACGAGTCAAGCTTGGGCCAATTTCGGTTGAAGTCGGAGAGGAAGGTCGACCAGGAGGTTCGTTGCATTCACCCACATTGGCAGGAAGCTACCTGGCTTTTCTTTGGTTGCCAGCATTGGGAATGTTGATGACACCAACCAAGGGTATGTTTCGTACGGTCGCGACCGCCACGATCATTCTTGGTGGCTTGGCGATTTTAATGACGCAAACTCGTGGTGCGATTTTCACAACGGCTTTGGGCAGCGTTACGGTTGCTGGGTTCTGCCTGGCGCGAGGATGGTTTCCGATTCGTCTACTAGTGATTGGAGTGCTTCTGGCGGCGATCGGAATTGTGCCGCTGTTGGGTGTGATCGAAAAACGTGTCCAAGGAGATGATCGAGGTTCAGCGGAAGCAAGAATTCACCTTTCTGAAATCGCGTTTGAGATCATCAAAGACTATCCTCTTTTTGGTGTCGGCGCGGGAAACTGCCATTTGGCTGGTTTGCGTCATGCGAACGAAGCTAAATATCGTTCGCTTTGGTACTTCACCGTTCATTGCAAGTACCTTTTGGTCTGGGTAGAGACCGGCATTGTCGGCTTGTTGGCTTTTCTTATTCTGCTTGGGTCTGGAATCAGGGACGCATTCGCGACTTGGAAGTCAGGTAATCGAATTCTGGCGCCGATCGGCATCGGAATTATGGTCGCCATTTTGGGAAACATGCTCCACATGTTCGTGGACATCTTCAATTCGCGACCTCAAGTTCACTCGCTCTGGGCGATGTTAGGGCTGGTCGCTGCGATTCGCGTGATTGCAACTGAGAATGCAAAAGCTGGCTTGGACGATGAAAACAAACTAAGCGACCAAAGCGACGATAGTGAAAAGCAGCTATTGGAGGTGATCCATGGCTGATCAAAACTCAAAACAAGCTACCAATCCAAATGTGAATCAAAACGCGAAGAGCACTGGCAAGAACGCGGTGATGCTACTGTTGGGAACTTTCTTCCGAATGGCACTGACGTTTGGGTTTATCCTCTACGCGGCCGACCGTTTGGGCGTTGCCGGGTTCGGTGTTTACTCGATTGGTGTTCAATATTTCGAGTTGTTCCTCGGACTGGCGGGAACTGCGATTGCCATCATCCTGACGCGCGACATTACGCGTTGGCAGCGGCGCGGGGGTGAACTTATAGGTTCTGCGTGTGTGTTGGCGACGCTGTTGGCCATTTTGGGTGCGGGATGCATGATGGCGATGGCTTGGCTGTTTGGGTTTTCGCCGCAGACATCGAGGGTCATCGTGATCGCTTCGTTGTCGCTGATTCCAGCGGCACTTTCAGCCGTTTTAGAAGCAACCCTTGTCGCTCATCATCGTGCGGAATTTGTGGCGCTTGCTGTTTCAGTCGAAAGCACCGTTCGGATTTTGGCCAGCATCGCCGCGATTGCACTTGGTTATGGGTTGGTCAGTCTCTTTGTGATCCTGTTGGTGTCGCGAGTTTTGCAACTGATTGTTTTTTACGTAAGTGTTCGTGGCGTGACGAACCACAAGCTGTGTTTTCGACGACGCGGCTTCATCCGATTCGTGCTTCGTTGGCGCGTGTTCGCCGCCGAAGTTTCACTAGCCGCGATTTACTACAACCTCGACGTCATCGTTTTGTCGTGGTGGGCCGGTGAATACGCAGTAGGTCTTTACAGTGCCGCAGCAAGAGTCGTTCGCCTGGCATCCGTTTTCGCTCAAACCTACACTTCGGCTGTTTTTCCACTACTTTCTAAACTGCACCAAAAGTCAAAACAGGAATTTGAGAAAGTCAGCCTTGAGACCATTCGGTTGATGGCGGTCATTGCGATTCCAATCGTCGTTTGCACGACCTTGTTAGCCGACCGAGTGATTGGAACGCTCTACTTTTCTGGAAAGTACACCGAAGCCGTCCCTGTGCTGCAGGTTCTAATTTGGATCCTAATTTCTGAATTCTTGAATCCGTTTATTAGCCGGACTTTATCAGCCAAAGAAATGCAAGATCGGCCTTTGATCGTTGCCGCGATCGGACTCGCTGTAAATCTGGTTGCAACGTTGTCATTGGTGCCGATTTACGGAGCAGTCGGAGCAGCGATGGGAACGGTGATCAGCAATAGCGTCGCGATGGTTTGCCTGCTGATGTTCGCCTTCCGTCGCGAAGAAATCACGTCGACAATTCATTCCGTTATTCGAGTCGGATTGGCGTCGGTTGTTGTTGGGTTCCTCGTCGTAATGATCGGCGACATTAATTTGGCGGTCATCGCTGCCGTCACGATCCCCTTGTACCTGGTGCTGATCTATCTTTTGAAAGTCATTGGTCAGCAAGACTGGGAACTGATGAAGTCAATTGTCGCCTCGCGGAAAGCTGCATGAGAACCCCGCCAATGAATATGCCTCACAAAAATCAACTCACACTTACTTCCTTCAACAAAAAGGGAATCCAATGAAAATTGCGTGGATCAGTTATGGATTCCTGGAATACAGTTCATTGCATATTAATGCGATGAATGAGCATCACGATGTGTTGGCGGTCTTACCCGAACCAGATCGTGACGACGAGCAGTATTCATTGCGCCCCAGCGTAGAGCAATTCTTGTTCAAGAAGCCTCGGTTGAGACAGCCTTTTCAGCAGCGACGCTCAATTCAAACGATAATGGAAGCCGTTTACGACTTCAAACCGGATGTCGTGCATTTTCAGCAAGCTCACCTTTGGTTCAACTTTTCGTTACATCGAATCCAGAAAGATTTTCCGTTGGTGCTGACGATCCACGATCCGCGCCACCACTCGGGAGACTTGGAATCCAAAAAGACACCCCAGTGGGTGATGGATATGGGTTTTCGTCGAGCCGATCACGTGATCGTACATGGTGACAAGCTTGCCGGAACGGTTAGCAGTCTGCTCAATATGGAACGAAGTCGTATCCATGTGATCCCGCATGTGGCGATGGGAAATATGTCAGACGTTGGGCAATTGAAGAACATCGAAACCGATCCCAATATGATTTTGTTCTTCGGTCGAATCTGGGATTACAAAGGCTTGAAGTATCTGATTGAAGCCGAACCGATTATTTCGCGAGAGTTTCCTGATGTGAAGATCGTGATCGCTGGCCAAGGCGATGACTTTGAGAAATACCGATCGCAAATGGTCAACCCAGATCGTTTCGTTGTCGACAACGATTGGATCTCCGACGAGGACCGAGCCGAGTACTTCAGCCGGGCGGCAATGGTTGTGCTGCCTTATACCGACGCGACCCAAAGTGGTGTTGTTCCTGTTGCTTACAATTTTCGTAAGCCTGTTGTTGCGACCAATGTGGGTGCTTTGCCGGATTGTGTAACGCATGGCGAAACAGGATTGCTTGTTCCACCAAAAGATCCAAGCGCACTCGCCGAAGCGATCTTGCAAATGCTTCGCAATCCGACGTTAGCCCGAAAAATGGGACAAGCCGGACACGATTGGGTTTCTCAGGAAGGGTCGCCAGAGTCCGTCGCTGAAAAACACATTCAAGCTTATAAAAAATCAGTCATCTATCGGGCGCAGCTTCTCGACTCGAGCGGCGTTATGGCTGGAAGTTCAATTGGGGATAGCGGAAGCTCTCCTTCCGGCATGATGAAAAACAGAAAGAGGCTGTCTTAGTATGTGTGGTATCGCTGGTATTTTGAATTTTGGCGTTGGGGATCAGACCCGACCAGAATTGCTTGATGCAATGCTGCGCACGATTGTTCATCGTGGTCCTGATGACGATGGGATGCTTCTTGATCGAGAACTCGCAATGGGAATGCGGCGATTGAGCATCATCGATCTGGCCGATGGTAAGCAGCCAATTCAAAATGAAGACGGACGCTACTCAGTTATTCTCAATGGCGAAATTTACAACTACATCGAGCTTCGCCGCGACCTCGAATCACGTGGGCATCAATTTCGTACCAATAGTGACACCGAAGTCATCGTTCATCTGTTCGAAGAACATGGCGAAGGCTGCGTTGAGTACTTGCGAGGGATGTTTGGATTCGCAGTTTGGGATCATCATCAGCGTGAACTGTTTATCTATCGTGATCGCTTGGGCATCAAGCCGCTTTACTACGTCCTCGACAAAAACAAACGACTTGGATTTGCTTCAGAGATTAAGTCTCTATTAAAGCTGCCAGATGTTTTCGCGGAAATTGATCACGCGGCTCTTAATGAGCATCTTTCGCTCAAGTACGTGCCGGCTCCACGGACTTTGTTCAAAGGCATTCATTCACTCCCGCCGGGACATCTGATACGGGTAAGAAACAACCAAGTCGAAATTCGCAAGTATTGGGATTTGTCTTTCGCGCAAAAGCAATCGTTCGCCAACGAAGAGGAATGCGTTGATGCGTTGCTGGCGAAACTGCGAGAGTCGGTCAAGCTCCGCTTGCGTTCCGACGTGCCGTTTGGCGCATTTCTGAGTGGCGGACTGGACTCCAGTACGATTGTGGCGTTGATGTCGGAACAGATGGACATGCCGGTCAACACGTTTTCAGCGGGATTTTCAGGAGCCGATGGACAAGACGAGTTGCCTTACGCGCGACAGGTCGCGGAACAATTCAATTGCAAACATCACGAGGTTTTAGTCGGAGCCAAGGAGTTTATCGGGCTTGCTGACAAGGTCATGTGGCATCTTGAGCAGCCAATTGCAGATCAAGCAACCGTTGCCACGCACATGGTCGCGGCGCTGGCTCGCAAGCACGTCAAGATGGTGTTGACGGGCGAAGGTGGCGACGAATTGTTTGCTGGTTACGCGCGATATGTTGGCGAACAATATTCTGGTCGAGCTGGATTGATCCCACGTCCCCTGCGAGGCTTGTTGCGATCTTCGATGGGTAGACTCCCAGGTTTGCGAAGACAGAAAATCGCGCTGCATGCGTTGCTGCAAAACAATGAAGTCGCACGGTTTTCAAACTGGTTTCCAATGTTCAACGGAGACATGAAAGAGAAAGTCGTTTCAGATTTGCTCCGTCCGACGATGACAAATTCCGTCGATTCATTTGCGAAACATCTCGACGTGTGCGATGGAAAAACGCCACTTGAGCGAATGTTGTACGTCGATTCAAAGACTTGGTTGCCCGACTATTTATTGCTGCGTGGTGACAAGTTGACGATGGCGAATTCAATCGAGGGCCGAGTGCCGTTGCTTGATCATGAGGTGGTCGAGTTCGCTTGCGGGTTAACCGACGACGTGAAACTTAATGGCTCGACAAGGAAGTACTTACTCAAAAAAGTCGCTGAACGGCTGCTGCCCAAGGAAATTATTTACCGGAAGAAGCAGGGTTTTCCGATTCCGATTGAGCGTTGGTTGCGAAAAGAAGCAAACGAAATGATGCGGGATTTACTCTCCACGAATTCGTTAAAACAGCGTGGGCTATTTGACCCAGAGGTTGTGACGAAGTTGATGCAGCGTCATGAAAGTGGCTATGCGGATCACTCAACGGAGCTTTGGGGATTGATGAGCATAGAAATTTGGCAGCGTCAGTTTGTCGACGTTAACCATCATGCAGAGGCCCAAGTCGCCACTGCGTTTTGAAGACTTTTCAAGAAGAATAATTTGGCAGTGCGGCAACCTCGAATCATACTGCAATGAGTGATTTTAGCTCACTCGAATAGACGACTCGTTTCCCGCAAAACCTTCAGCCAACCTTAAAGAATCTTTCTAATGTCCGCAGTTAGTGTTTTTGAAGTTTCATCTTCGGATTGGAACAAGTATGTGAATGATCATCCGAAAGGGTCGGTTTTTCACACGCTGGAAATGCGCACGGTTTTCGAAGCGACACCCGGTTACGAGCCAATGCACATCGGCGCTCGCGATAGTCGTGGCAAGATCGTCGCCATGTTGTGTGCGGTAAGAATCAAGACAATCGGTGGAGTGTTTTCACCGCTGGCGTCACGATCAATCATGTTTGCTGAGCCAATCTGTGACGAGTCGGATGAGGGAATTGAGGCTTTGACTCGGTTGATTCGTCTTCATGACCGTCGCTGGAATCGCAAGACTTTACTTACAGAAATCCGCCCCATTTCGGCGCCTGGTGCGGAGCAAGTCGCATTGGAAAAGTGCGGCTATACGTTGCTCCCTTACTGCAACTACGTCAACGATCTTTCAGATGGCCCGCATGTCCTAGCCGCCAAGTTGAAAAAAACGAAGCGAAAAATTCGCACGGCGCACCGACGGGGGCTCAGTATTGAGAGCGAAAATAATTCCACTTGTATGGATCGGGTCTACCAACAAATTAAGGCAAGTTACGAAAGGTCACACGTCCCTCTTGCCCAACACGAATTGTTCAAGGCAGCACTGAAGCACCTTCCAGAGGAAATGCTTCAGATTCGAGTGGGTGAATTGGATGGAGAGGATGTCGCAGCGACCGTAGGCTTGGTTTTCAAAGATCGATACTTTGCTTGGTACAACGGCACGACCAGACCCCCAGGAATATCGGCGGCTGCCGCACTTGTTTGGGATGAAATCGAATCGGCATGCAGACTGGGATTGAAGTACTACGATTTCGGCGGCGCGGGTTGGCCCAATGAAGATTTTGGCCCGCGGGTTTTCAAATCTCGCTTTGGTGGTCAGCTAGTCGACAACGGGCGATATCGCAAAGTCGGATCTCGAATCAAACTTGCGTTGGCAACCGGAGGGTACCGATTGTTGCGTCGTGTTTTGTATTCAAATGGAAAAACGTCGGGCCACCAGAAGCAAAAAACGCTTGCGGGAGTCGACAAATGATCTCCCAAACCAACTTGGTCAACAACAATGGGAGGCATGGTTAGATGTCATCTCAACAAACCAATTATCGAATCTTGATGATTCTGGAAAACGGAGGTTATCCAGAGGACTCACGGGTCATGCTCGAGGCAATCGCGCTACATGCTGCAGGGCACAGCGTTACAGTTGTCTGTCCGACATCCAAAAAGTTTAAGCGTAAGGCGGAAGTTCTTGACGGAGTGAAGGTCTATCGCTACCCCGCACCGCTAGAGTTTGGCGGTGTGCTTGGGTATGCCTGGGAGTTTGGTTATAGCCTGTCGATGGCTTGGATCATCTCATTTTATGTCTTGCTTCGGTTTGGATTTGACGCCATTCATATCCACATGCCACCAGACCTCAACGGGATTCTTGGGATTTTCTATCGTTTGTTGGGCAAGAAATTTGTGATGGATCATCATGACTTGTCCCCCGAATTGTTTTCGGCTCAAGGACGAGAAAGTGGTGTTTTGAAGAAGCTGTTGTTCTTTTTTGAAAAGACGTCGTGTCGATGGGCGCATCGCCTGATCGCAACAAACGAATCCCAACGTGGTGTTCAAATCAATCGTTGTGACGCAGTTTCGAATCATTGCTTCATCGTGCGAAATGGTCCTGCAGATTTCTTTATGGAACCTCACGCTCCCTTTGAATACGAAAATCCAGCCGGAAAAAAAGTGATTGGCTATGTCGGCGTAATGGGAATTCAAGATGGCGTGGATGTCTTGATTCGGGCTTTTGATCACCTGAAAAACAAACTTGGCCGTGACGATTTTCTCGGTGTGTTGATCGGCAATGGTCCATCTTTTGACGAGTTGAAGAAACTCACGAGTGAACTCGGGCTGGATGAGAACGTTGTCTTTACGGGCCTCGTTCCATTCGAAGAAGTTCCGTCCTACCTGGCCGGAGTTGATATTTGCGCAACACCTGATCCGGTTAACGCCTACAACAACAGTTGCACGACCATCAAAACAATGGAGTACATGGCACTTTCCAAGCCAACGGTTTCATTCAACACGATTGAGAATCGCAAAACTGCCGGTGAGTCCGCAGTCTACGTTGAATCAGAGAGTGACCCGATTTTGTTCGCCGAGGCGATCGTTCGACTTATGGACGACCCAGAATTGTGTCAGCGACTTGGAGAACTGGGTCGAAAGCGAATTGAATCGAAGCTGGCCTGGAAACACCAAAAAACGGAACTTGTCAGGCTTTATCAGAGCTTTGAATCTGAAGACATTCTGCCTGTGGTGCATGTTGTTGATTCGAAACCGCACGCCTGGTCGAAGCGCGACATGGAAGTTTCAACCACTCAAAGTCAGTAACTGGCTAATGCAAGCCTCCCAGCCGACCTACTCTTTTTAGAACTCTCGAGAAGACCAAACGATCCTCAAAGTGAACAAACAACGACCACAATCCGAATTAAAGTTCGCATTTTCCGGCGATGCGCGGCGGGTCATGGAAGAGCATTTTCTGTTTGACGCAGCCAACGCAACTCTTTCGAAAAAGTTTCGGTTGTACTATTTGCTACGCAAGTTTATTCCAGTTTGGCTCCGGCAAAAATTGCAAAAGTCTCGCGGCTCTGCAATGACAGACATTCCTGAAGACTGGTACATACCCAAAAATTTCATCAACGAATTTGGAGAGGCACTACGAAACGATTACGAGCAAAATCCAGACGCGAGCATCATTCATCCTTGGCCTAAGCCATTTCAATCGTGCGTCTCATTGACTCATGATGTCGAAACTCGCGATGGCTTGCTTGTGGTTGATCGACTTGCCAAACTCGAGGAGTCTTTTGGCTTTCGGTCATGCTGGTACTTCGTTCCTCACAAATATAAAGTCGAACCCAAGCTGATCGCCGACTTGAAAGCCAGAGGCCACGAAGTTGGCGTTCATGGCTACAACCACGACGGACGTCTTTTCTCGTCCAGGAAGATTTTCGAAAAACGGCGAGCGCCGATCAAACAGGCGATCCGAGACTTTGACGCCGTTGGCTTCCGGGCTCCGATGGTGCATCGAAATCTCGATTGGATTTTGACTTTGAAAACCGACTATGACGCAAGTTGCTTTGACGTCGATCCGTATCAAGCTATGTCTGGTGGCGTTGGAAGTTTTTGGCCATTTATAAAACAGGGAATGGTTGAACTTCCTTACACGCTTCCGCAGGACCACACGTTGTTCATTGCTTTGGAGCAAAACGACATCTCAGTTTGGAAGCATAAGCTCGCGGTTCTTCGGCGTTGGTGCGGGATGGGGATGTTGGTGTCACATCCGGACTATCTGGATACCGAATTCAGATTTGATCTTTATCGCCAGTTTTTGGAACACTTGAAGTCGCAGTCCGATATTTGGTTTGCATTGCCAAAAGAAGTTTCAGATTGGTGGCGTGATCGAGATAATTCCGAAATCAAAGCAGACCGAACAATTTCCGAGCCAATTGGTGACCGAGGTCAGATTCTAAATCTCAAACAACTTCTTGATGACGAGAGCCACGCTGATGGTTTAGCGATTGGGGCCAAAGGCATTGCGCCATGAATTTTGTCAGCTTTTCGTTCCTGATTTTCTTTGTCGTTTTCTACGCGTTGTACTGGCGTTTGAAGGGACAGCAGAGAATTCTATTGTGCTTGGCGGGAAGCTACTTTTTCTACGGCTGGTGGAACTGGTATTTGTTGTCGCTGATCTTGATATCAACGACGATTGATTTTTTGATCGGACGCGCTCTTAGCAAAACCGACTCGCCCAGCCGCAGACGATTGCTGCTATACACGAGTATCGTAAGCAACCTTGGCATTCTTGGATTCTTTAAGTACTTCAATTTTTTCGCCGATAGCTTGGTCTCGCTGGCCAGCCAATTCGGCTGGACTTTGGATTGGACAACGCTGAATATCGTTTTGCCAGTCGGAATTTCCTTTTACACTTTCCAATCGCTCAGCTACACCGTCGACATCTACCGCAAGAAGATTCCGCACGAACCGGACTTCATTCGCTTCGCAACGTTCGTTTCGTTCTTCCCCCAATTGGTTGCTGGACCAATTGTTCGAGCATCCGAATTCCTGCCACAGTTGCAAGCCGATCGCAAGTATCAATGGAGCGATACCGTTGACGGGTTTGGCCAAGTGCTGTTGGGATTTTTCAAGAAAGTCGTCGTTGCCGATTCGATCGCGATTGTTGTCGATCCAATGTACGAATTTCCAGCGGGATACGGCTCGCTCAATATCCTGATCATCGCGTTTCTGTTCTCCGTTCAAGTCTATGGGGATTTCGCGGGCTACTCGGACATCGCGATTGGAACGGCTCGGATGTTAGGTTTTGAGTTTCCCAAGAATTTCAACTTCCCCTTTTTCGCTTCTTCGTTAACAGACTTTTGGCGCCGATGGCATATCACGCTTTCGACTTGGCTTCGAGATTACGTTTACATTCCGATGGGCGGAAATCGCGGAACCAATTTTGCGACTTCTCGAAACGTGTTTTTAACGATGCTGATTGGAGGATTGTGGCATGGAGCCGCTTGGACGTATGTAATTTGGGGCGCATTGTTTGGGTTGGTGTTGGTGGTCGAG
>CAYMFZ010000027.1:0-17506 GCA_964389585.1 uncultured Pirellulaceae bacterium
GTGCATGAGGACCATCAACGCAAACAGGAATGTCGCGACTGGAAAACTCTTCGCAGATTTTCTTGGCTGGCATGATCAATGCCGTTGCCGATGTGATGTGGCTGACGATTAGCAAGCGAGTTTTGTCGGTGACGCACGAGGTGAGTGTCTCGATGATTTGCTCGTCTGATTCAAAATACTCAGGCAGCGTTGCGCACACAAGTTTCGCCCCTGCCCTTTCACAAGCACGTTGCCAAATTTTGTGAACTGCTCCGTATTCATGGTCGTTAATTAAGACTTCGTCTGCAGGCTTCAAGCGGAAACTGGTCGCAACCACGTTCATCGCGTAGGTCGCGTTGTCGACGAAGACGATATTTTCCTTCGTCGTGCCAACAAAGGAAGCTACCTTTTGCCGCGCCTGTGAAAGTTCTTCTTCGAGCTGCCGCAAGTAAAAATCCATCGGCTGTTCATCGAGGCGGTCGATCCACCCTCGCCGAGCGTAGCGAACGCAATTTGGTGGAAGCCCAAATGAACCGTGATTCAAATAGATGGTGTCCGCGCGAAGTTTCCATTGCGATGAAAGATCCGTCCAGTCTTGATCTTTGGCAGGATCGCGTTGCCGTTTTGGAGTGCTTGTATTCATGGCACTATTTGAGCCAATGCCGTTTTGCGGTCAATGCCTCAGTCGCCATCTCTTCTGCCAGAGCCGCCCCATAAAAAAAGTTGCCACCGCAGAAGCGATGACAACTTTTTGTTTTTGTGTACTCAGGTTCGAAAAAGAACTCAAGCAGGAACGCCGCCTTCGACGCCTTTTACGGTCTTGATAATTTCAGCCGCAACCTTGTATGGATCTGCGTTAGAAGCAGGTCGGCGATCTTCAAGCCAGCCCTTCCAACCGTTCGTTACAGTTCCGACGGGAATTCGAATCGAAGCACCACGATCAGAAACGCCGTAGCTAAACTGATCAATTCGCTGCGTCTCGTGCTTACCCGTCAATCGCTGATCGTTGTCCGCTCCGTAAACTGCGATGTGCTCTGAAACGCGGGGCGCGAACGCTTCGCAGATTCTTTCGTAAGTTCCCTGGTCGCCACACTCGCGAAGTGTCGTGTTCGAAAAGTTCGCGTGCATGCCGGAGCCATTCCAATCGGTGTCGCCCAAAGGTTTTGGATGGTACTCGATCGCAAGTCCGAAGCTTTCGCCGCATCGCTCTAACAAGTAACGCGCAACCCAAATCTGATCGCCGGCTTGCTTGGCACCCTTTGAGAATACTTGGAATTCCCATTGGCCAGCGGCGACTTCGGCGTTGATGCCTTCGACATTAATTCCGGCTGCAAGACAAAGATCCAAGTGCTCTTCAACCAAGTCGCGACAGTGAGCGTTCTTCGCGCCAACGGAACAGTAGTAAGGTCCTTGCGGATTCGGGTAACCACCAACAGGAAATCCAGGAGGCCGATTCGTTTCGGTATCCCACAAGAAGTACTCTTGCTCGAAACCAAACCAAAAGTCGTTGTCATCGTCTTCGATTGTCGCGCGACCGTTCGACTCATGCGGCGTGCCATCCGCATTGAGGACTTCGCACATTACGAGGTAAGCGTCCAAACGACCTGGGTCAGGGAAAATTGCGACTGGCTCCAACAGGCAATCAGACGATCCACCCTCAGCTTGCTCGGTTGAACTTCCATCAAAGCACCATTGAGGGCAATCTTTAAGTTCGCCGCTGAAATCGGCAACGATTTTGGTCTTGCTGCGAAGGCTTTGCGTTGGTTTGTATCCGTCTAGCCAGATGTACTCAAGTTTCGATTTGTTCATTTGCCGATGCTCCATTGCTCTGAGGGCGGTCGGTTATTGGCTAACCGAGGACTGTCTTGGAAGATTCGTTGAAAAATGGAAGGGCAGTCAGATCGCCACAACCATTTTTTGATAATACCACCAAGGATGCTCACTAAATAGGGCTGAAATTTCTCGGAAGCATCGCTCAGGTAGGAAACGCCACGTTTTTTCGCGAATCAAGCCGTTGGGTGCTTGCCTGCGCGGCACCGATTGAACAATAACTGTGCAGAAGGCCAAAGGATGACTTTATGACTTTGGCATCCAGTTGACCGAAACGCCTTACTTTAAGGCGGGTTCTGATGCGCAAGTGAAATCGAACTGAGCGTGGCACGCCGATTGCATCGTCGAGGCGTCAATTTTTTGTTGCGTTGTTACGCAAGATCGTCGTAGTTTGACTACGGAAAAATTTCAAAAATTTTGTCTGGCAATCAGTACGTTTGACTCCACTATTGGTCCTCACGCCTGAAAAACTTATCGAGAAAGACACAAAGTGACTCCTAAAGAAGTGATCGCGCTTTGCCGCTCCGAAAACGTAAAAGCGGTCGACTTTCGATTCGTCGACTTCATTGGCCAATGGGCCCATACCACCATTCCGGTCTCGGCGTTTACAGATGAAATGTTTGAGTCGGGGCTTGGGTTCGATGGCTCAAGTGTTCGAGGTTGGCAAAACGTCAACGAAAGTGACATGCTGTTGATGCCTCAGCCGGACTCGTGCTTTGTCGATCCGTTTTCGAAACTTCAAACTTTGAATATCCTGTGCAACGTCGTCGATCCGATCACGCACGAAAACTACAGCCGTGATCCGCGGTTCGTTGCCCGTAAAGCCGCCACCTATCTTAAGAGCACGGGCATCGCGGACACGGCGAACTTTGGGCCCGAAGCTGAGTTCTTTATCTTTGATGACGTCCGATTCGATCAACGTCCTGACGCTGGGTTTTTTTATGTCGACAGCGTGGAGGCCCAATGGAATCGTGGGCGTTCCGAAGATCCGAATCTTGGTTACAAAATTCGGCACCAACAAGGCTATCTCCCCTGCTCTCCCGTTGATCGCACGATGGATTTGCGAAATGAAATAATGCAAACGTTGTTGGAGTGTGGTATCGAAGTTGAATGCCAACATCATGAAGTCGCAACCGCTGGCCAATCAGAAATTGATCTAAAGTTCGGTCCATTGGTGCAGATGGCCGACCGAATGATGACTTACAAATACATCGTCAAAAACGTTGCGTTTGCGAACAACAAGACCGCTACTTTTATGCCCAAGCCAATTTTCGGTGACGCAGGTTCGGGAATGCACACACATTTGTCTTTTTGGAAAGATGAGAAGCCATTGTTTGCGGGTGACGGCTACGCGGGGCTTAGCCAGACAGGACTCTATGCGATCGGCGGAATCTTGAAGCACGCTCCGGCGCTGCTTGCTTTGACCAATCCAACGACCAACAGTTACAAACGATTGGTGCCAG
Organism: uncultured Pirellulaceae bacterium; assembly: GCA_964389585.1. GTDB lineage: Bacteria > Planctomycetota > Planctomycetia > Pirellulales > Pirellulaceae > Mariniblastus. The sequence continues at coordinate 3,273 of CAYMFZ010000027.1, forward strand.
GATTTGAAGCGCCCGTGAATCTGGCCTATTCGCAACGTAACCGATCGGCGGCTTGTCGAATTCCGATGTACAGTAACGATCCCAAGACAAAACGAATTGAGTTCCGCTGTCCCGACCCAAGCTGCAATCCCTATTTCGCGTTTGCTGCAATCACGATGGCGGCGATCGACGGGATCGAAAACAAAATGAATCCAGGCGAACCACTCGACAAAGACATCTACGACTTACCGCCCGAAGAATCCGTCGGCGTCGCCAAAACGCCCCGCTCGCTAGAGGAAGCATTAAATTCGCTTCAGGTTGACCACGAGTTTTTGCTCCGTGGCGATGTGTTTACCAAGGACGTGATCGATACTTGGATTCGATTCAAACGAGAGAATGAAGTGGAAGCCATTCACACTCGTCCACATCCTTACGAGTTTTGTATGTATTTCGATGCGTGAGCCGTGGGCCGTAAGGCACCGGGCATTCGCATTGGGCTTTCGCACCGAGTTCCCAATTTCAAAACGGGCTAGAAACGCTGGTTCAGGCAGTACGCGCCCGGCCGCTTACGCGTCACGGCTCACAATCAATTTCGGCCATCAACGCCAACTGTTCGGTGGCGGATCTCAATGCCGTTAACCTCTACTTTGAAGGGCCGTCGCTTCGCCTTACGATTTAGTCTTTACTGAATGACTCACAGGTTCACAAAATGGCTGCCAGTCCGATAAACAAAACGGTGTTAATCTTGTGCACGGGCAATTCGTGCCGTTCCCAAATGGCCCAAGCCATCTGGCAAAATCTCGGTCAGGGAAAATGGAACGCGGAGTCGGCAGGCTCGAAACCATCCGGCTACGTTCATCCCCTTGCACTGAAAGCCATTGAAGAAATTGGGCTTTCGATTGACGGGCTTCGAAGCAAATCTGTCGATGAGTTCGCCCAGCAGGATATCGAACTAGCCGTTACGGTTTGTGATAATGCGAAAGAAGCTTGTCCCGTTCTCCCTGGTGTTTCGAGAACATTGCATTGGCCTTTCGAAGATCCAGCCGACGCGACTGGTACCGAAGAAGAGCAGATGAATTTCTTTCGAGAGATTCGAGATCAAATCCAAAAGAAAATTGCCGAGTATTTAGAAAGCGAGTCGCCGCAATGACGAACCAAGTTGAGTTCAGTGCTGATGCCCAAGCCGATTGCTTAAACTTGATTGAAATGGCAATCACCGAGGACATCGGTTCGTCGAGTTTGGATGCCGGCGTCGATTGCACCACGGATGCGATTGTCCCCAAGAAAGCCAATGCCCGCGCAGCATTTGTGAGCCGCGATGATGGCGTGGTTTGTGGCGTTGAAATTGCGAAACTTGCGATCGCGAAATGGGCTCCTGATTTGCGACTCGAAGTCGAAGTCAATGATGGTGAATCGGTTGCGCCAAAACAAAAGATCGCCGTCATGGTTGGTTCCGCACACGACATTCTCACAATGGAGCGGACCTGTTTGAATTTCATGTGTCGACTGTCCGGCATCAGTTCACTTACGCAGAAATATGTAAAAGAGATTTCAGGCACCTCGGCGTGTGTTTTGGATACTCGCAAGACAACTCCTGGATGGCGTCGACTTGAGAAGTACGCGGTAGCCTGTGGCGGCGGAAAGAATCACCGGATGGGGTTGTATGATGCGATCATGATCAAAGACAACCATCTCGCGTTTTATCGTACGCTGGTTGAAGATAACGAAGATACGATTCCGACATCGATTGGGATCGCGCGAAAGTGGATCAACGATAATCAATCGCGATTGCCCAATGGCAAGGAAACGATTTTGCAACTTGAGGTCGACACGCTTGAACAATTAGAGACTGCGTTGACCACTGATTGCAATATTATCCTGTTGGACAATATGGGCTGTGAAAAACTTAGCAAGGCGGTTGCTATGCGAAACGAAACGGCCCCCAAGATTCTGTTGGAGGCTTCAGGTGGCGTGAACTTGACAACAATCGGTAAAATCGCGCAAACCGGCGTGGAGCGAATCAGCGTCGGGGCTTTGACCCATTCTGCTCTAAATTTTGATATCGGTTTGGATTGGGAAATAAGGGAGTAAGGCGATTGGACTACGGCAAAGCAAATAGAGCCTGAGCGGTGGTTGGACTCAGTTTCCCCCGGTTTTCTCTGTAGGTTACGGCTCGCTTTGGACAAGCGGGAACTCAATCGATAAAAGATCTTGATTTGTCAGTTTCGATTTTGACTTCACCAAAAACGCGACCTAGCTTTCCTTAAGCTTGTTTGCGCTGGGGAGCAACGAGCAAGCTTGGCGGTAAGGGTTTGGCATGATGCCAAAGGGGCCTTACCGCCATTTTTTATGCGCCTTGAGCGAATGGAAGATGAAAAGCCGCCACGAAAAGCCGCCACGAAAAGCCGCCACGAAAAGCCGCCTAAGGATCTTTTGACTCATGCAACATGAAGAGGCATAAGCCAATCAAGCAGAAGGTGACCGAGAACAGGGCTGTGTTCGAAAATAAGGTTAACCCCAGAAGAACCGCGAGAGTCAGAATCGCAGCAATTTTTCTGGGCAACAGCCAAAAACCAGCGACCGCTAATTCGGTGACGATCACCATTCTCGAGTAGTAAGTTGAAATTTCTCGAAGTGTTTCCAAATCGAATCGGGCTCGCAAAAGATTGAAAACCCAGAAATCTCGATCGACAAAATAGATTTGATAGAAGACTTCGCCCGACCAGTACTCTGGCGTTAGCTTGCCCACCGCACCACCGAGAAAGATCATCGAGATAATCAAGATCGCAAATGTTTTCGCGCTGGCAAAAAGTTGGTCAACGGGATCGTCGATTCGAAACGTGTACCAAACGCACCATAGTGACACCCAGAAGCACGTCACAAACGTCGCGTCGTTGTAGCTGCCTTGGTGAATGCACAGCCCGATCATGCAAAGCGTCAGAACGCTGGTTTGGATACGCAGCAAGATTCTGTTTTGCGTGAATTGAATTGCGAGCGTTGCCCAGACTGCAACCAGCATCAGCCCTAGCAACACGTAAGTGTTTCGTAGGAGCGTTGGAAAAAAGGGATCGGTCAATTCGCAGTTTCTATAGGCCGCAAAAATTGTCGGATAAGCGTAGCCTTTCCATAATAGCGCAGCCAAAATAAAACCGACGACGACACGAAAAGGTGAAAGTGCCGGAGACAATTCACCAACGCGACTTTTGCTATTCGTCAAGACTTTGGGTTGGATCGAAACGCTAGTCAATGGAACTCTCCAAACGTTCCAATCGAATTTCCGAATCAGTAACAGGGGTTGTTCGAAAACTTGACTTGATTTCTTTTCCTCGATACCGCGATCGCAAATAGATGTGGCGATGCGGATGGTTGCTTAAGTTGATACGACTGAAGGCAAACGTGATGGTCCGTGCAGGAAAATGATTGATCGCGTCGGTCTCAACTCCGATCAATGGCTTGGAATCATCTTGTGAAACTAATTCAATCGGGCCGGAGCCCAATTCGGCAGCCTGCAAATCGTTTTCATTCAAGTATTGTGGGCTCGACCAGTAGCGGTTATCGAAGTTGTACATCGACGGGACCGGCTGTTGGATCGCCCAAGTTGCGAAATTCGGCGATGCGAGATGGAATCGCTTGAGCGTGGACTCTTGCACTGTTTCGCTGAATGGAAGCGAGAGAGTCCATCCTGCGGTTAACAAAATCGCAAGCAACAACGCCAGCGTGGCGAGATCTTTCGATTTCCAGATTTTGATGACGAGCTGAAGCATTCCGGCTGCGATTCCTTTCAATAATAAAAATCGGCTACCCGCAGGCTCCGGGAATCCAAAACGTGAGCGGAAACGCGGGAATATCGCGTTTTTGGGCCGGAAATGTCAGTTTGGAGAAGGCTTACGGCTGTGCTGAAGGATATCCCTCCCTTTCGAGCCAAAAATAATTCTAAATTTTCCAAAGATCCATTCTGGGGTGGCGAACAACCCTTATCGACGATGCAACCCTTCGCTTCTGAAGGGCCAAAAACGACAAAGAAGCAGCCAATTACATACCCAGGAGGTTCGGCAGATGAAGACATGTAAACGAGTAACATTGGGAGTTTTGGGTTTGATGCTGGTGGGCGGTCTGCTCTTCGGCGGCAAAGTCATTCCCTACGCCCAAACAGCCGTGAAGAAAGTTCGCACGGCAGCCCAGGACACCGTTCCTGTGCAGTTCCAAATCGACGCGGCCAAGGATCAGCTCGCTAAGATCGGCCCCGAGATCCACGGCATGGTTCACAAGATTTCCAAAGAAGCCGTTCAGATCAAACGTTTGGCTGCAGATGTTAAAGCCAACCAAGAAACGCTTGAGACGAGCTACGACCAGATGATGACTCTTCGAGAGCACGTCCAGTCAAACCAAGGCGTCTACGTCGACACCAAGGGTAAACGTTTCAACCAAGGTCGCGTTGAAGAAGATCTTCGCCACCGATTCTCGCTCTACCAAACAGCCGAGAAGACGCTTGAGAAAAAGACTGAGATCCTCGAGATCCGCAAACTTGCTCTCAAAACAGCCCATGCAAAATTGGACGAAGCAAAAGCTCAGCAGCGTGAGCTCGAAGTCCAGATCGAAAACTTGAAGGCTCGCAGCCGCATGAATGAAGTCATCGCAACTGCCAGCCAGATCAATATCGACAACAGCCAGTTGGCCAAGACACGTGAGATGCTTGATGACATCGACGCACGGATCTCGGCTGATGAAGAGTACCTGAACATTGCTCCCAAGTACTTTGGTCAAATCTCAGTTGGCGATGAAGAAATCTCAACCAACTCTGACATCATGGAAGAGATGGACGCTTACTTTGACAGCAAGTCTGACAAAGCAGCGGACGATTCTGAGATCGACATGGACGACGATGATGACTTGGCTTCATTCTAAGTCTTCGCATTGAGAGACTTTTGATAGTATCCAAAGTCGATTGAAAACCGAACGCACCCCTTGGGGCTCGCAGCTAAGGTAGGTAGCTCGAGCCCTTTTTTGCGTTCTGATTTATGGAGTAGATAGAGTTAGTCGTCAACTTGAGTTTGCTGAGACCCAAGCGTTAGGCTGTTCGTTTAGCGAACAGCCCAAGTTGGCACTTTTGCGACGACTTAAACGACTCTTAAACTAAGAGCCAAACCAGGATGCTCGATCAACAGTGAGCCGAAGACGTTAGCGGTTTGTCAGAGTGTTGAAATCAGCCGCCACGCGTTAGCGTCCGGTTTTACGCGGCTTGAACCGGGTGCTAACGCACTGCGGCTGAACCTAAATAAAAGCTTCGACGAACCACTAGCCTTGGGCCGGATAACCAGCAGGTAAACCACTCGGTCAACTAGCCCGAATCTAGCGGTTGCGACTCACAAATTGTGGGACAGGCTCTAAGACTTTAAAACCAAGATTTAATCCTTCAACGGTGAAAACAAATGGCGTGGGGAAAACGGCACAAGCTTGCCAGCCGCGCGTTGGTCGAAGGTGACCTCGACTTGGCGGCGGAATATCTCAAGCAAGACCGATTTCAACAATCATTCAACGGACGTCGACTGACAAAGCAGTTGACTGCGGCGCTGGTTCAACGCGCCGAGTACGCTACGTCGCTTGGTGATCTAACCAAAGCCTGGAAAGATCTTTCGACGGCTTCCGAGTTGGTTGATCCTCAGGAGAATGATCAACTGTCTCGCCACAAGAACCAGTTAGTAGAACTAACGATTGAGTCGGCAGACTCATTGCTGTTCAACGGCAAAGTCACGCATGCGGTCCAGTTGGTCCAGCAACTGGGCAATCGACAGATCATGGATTGGCGTGCGGATCGCATTCGTAATGTTTCTCAGTATTTGCAAAAAGCTGATGAGTTGGCGGCATATGGCAAATTTGAAGACTCAGTTGTGCAGTTGGAAGAGGCCAAAAATCTCCAACCGGATTTGCCATATTTGGAGCCAAGACTGGCTGCCGCGCGACAACGCGAAATTCAGATGAAGGAACTCAATTCCGAGCTTCAATCGTCTGCACTCAAGTGTCATTGGAGCGAGGTGAGTAAGTGTTGTCAGAAGATTCTCTTGATTGCGCCCAAGCATCAAATTGCGCTTGATGCTCAAAAGCACTGCCTCACTCGAATGAAACGAAAAACATCGGCAGGTGTAAGAGCAACAAACGTGCCCGATAAATCTCGAGTCTCAGACTCCAATTCGTTTTTTCAAATCAAAGGTTCGACGGTTGCCGGCCAACAAGACGAATCCAAACACAACGCCTCAGCCAAAATTGGCGAAATTGTCGATGCGGAGGTCGTTCCGGCTGATAGTGAACTTGCGACTGACTCATTCTTAATGTGGGTTGATGGCGTCGGCGGCTACTTGGTTTGTGCATCAAACGTGAACACGATTGGACAAGCCGTTCCGCAAGCCAATATTTCGATTCCAATCCAAGGCGATCTTCGGCGCCGACATGCACGACTTGAAACCGTCGCAGGTCAGCATCTGATTCATCCACTTGGCCCTGTCACTATCGATGATGTCGAGATTGTAGATCCGGTTGAGATTAAGCATGGGCAAATAATCGCGTTAGATGGTGGTGTGAAGTTGAAGTACACCCAGCCTCATCCGCTCAGCAAATCTGGAAGATTAGATTTCGTTTCACGGCATCGAACGAATCCTTGGTCGGACTCGGTGCTTGTGGCTTCGCAATCAATCATCTTGGGGCCGAATCGGGACAACCATGTGTTTTGTCCGACTTGGAGTTCCGATTTGATTTTGTTTGAACGAAACGGAAAGTGGTTTTGCCGTGGTAAAGAGAGATTGGAAATTGACGGCACTTCTTATGAACAAGAAGGCGAAATAAGTTTTGATTCGAGAATTGTAGGTGAGGATTATTCACTAAAGTTGGAACCGATTGTGATTACTTAAAGTAGAGCGGTTGAGGCAGCCGTTCTGCACTCACAAACGCGATGATTGTTCCATTTGCACTTGGCGAATAAACAGAACGATACAAATCAATAGTTGAAAGCTAGACAAATGGACGACCCAGCGGCTACGCTAGAATCAGAAGGAGAGCCTCCAAATTCGGAGAGGCATTCTCCGGTTGCGAATGAGAAGCCAGCTTTGGTGGCTGGGAGACGCATCATGAAATTTTCTTATCCCAGTGGGTCGACACCACTTGACGGATACACCATCAAACGTGGAATCGGCGTAGGCGGTTTTGGCGAGGTGTACTTCGCGCTCAACGATGCCGGGAAAGAAGTTGCGCTGAAGAAAATTCAACGCAATTTGGATGTCGAATTACGAGGAGTTCGGCAGTGTTTGAACTTGAAGCACGTTAACTTGATTTCGCTTTGGGATATTCGCAGCAACGAGTATGGCGAAAGCTGGGTTGTGATGGAGTACGTTCCAGGTCCTTCGCTTCGAGATGTCGTCGAAGCCAACCAAACTGGAATGGATGAAGAGCAAGTCAAAGTCTGGTTCACTTCAACCGCGTCGGGAGTGGCGTACTTGCACGAGCATGGCATTGTGCATCGCGATTTGAAACCAGGAAACATCTTTTGTGATGAAGACGAACAAGTCATCAAGATCGGTGACTATGGGCTTTCGAAATTCATCTCTTGTAGTCGACGATCAGGCCAAACCGAATCCGTCGGAACGTTTCACTACATGGCTCCCGAGATTGGTAAGGGAGTTTACGGTAAAGAGATTGATATCTATGCGCTTGGAATCATTCTTTACGAGATGCTGACGGGGTTGGTGCCTTTCGAAGGTGAGAGCACCCAAGAAATTATCATGAAGCATCTCACCGCGGATCCTGATGTTGATGTCGTGCCGGAAGAGTTTCGCAAAGTCATCGCCAAGGCACTGCGTAAAGATCCCGAGCTTCGTTACAGTAGCGTTCCAGAAATGGTCGCGGATTTGCCGTGGCCGGATGTTGCGGCCAACAGCCAGAAAATAATTTCTCAACATGCCGTCGGGCCTATGGTCCATGGTGTGCCGACTCGAATTTCTGGCAAACGCCCAACAGAAGATCATCCGAGTGGCGAGGCGCGAGTTGAACGTATTTCAGACGACGAAGCTAAAAAGCTTCCGTCGGGGAAGCTTCCGCCCGTTATCATCAGCAGCGACGATGTAAAAGTTGTTCCTGAGATCGTGTTCGGTAAGCTTACAGACACCAGTTATCGCAATGAGAACCGGCCTCCAACTGGCCACGCCAGCGGAGTGCGCGTGTCGCATCGACCGACCAAAAGCGAACCTATTCGAATTTTGGATGACGGTGCTGTTGCAGGTGCTGCGACTCTTCCCGTTACGGCAAGTGAAGTGGTTCGGGCGTCAATGGTTGAAAACGAACCCATTGCAAAAGCGGTTCATTCTGGTTTTTCAAATGCGGCTCAATGGTGGAACAACGCAAATATTTCGACGCCGGTTAAGATCATTTTGTTGATCGTCGTTGGGATCGTTGTAATTCAAAATTCGAAATGGCTGCTCCCGTTGACGTTGGTGCTGGGGCTGGTCTACCTCGTGTATTTCCTTTGGCATACTTGGAAGACGCGACCCTACGAAGAGCCAAAGCCAATGTCGGCGCGGGAGATTGAGGCGCAACAAACAGGTTTGGTTAGAGAATGGTTGGCAGATCGACCGTCGACTGATCGGATGACAGAATTGGTTGGTTCGCTCTTGGTCGGAGCATTCGCTTGCATCGTGCTCAACCTGCTTGGGTTTGCTTTAGGTGGCGGGATTTTAGGCGACGGAGGATTTCTCAATACGACTCTTGAAGGCTGGGCGGTTTACGCTTGGTTGACGCTGAATTGCATTGTTGGATGCTGGGCACTTTTGGTCTGTAGTAAAAACTGGGAATCGAGTCTTGGAAATGTTTGGATTCGTCGCGGTTCGATGGCAGGAATGGGTTTGGTGATTGGCTTGATCGCTTTTTATTCTGCTGCTTCGTTCAATCTTGATTTGACGGCGATGGCGACGAGTGATTTTCAAACCAGATCAACTGAGAACTTGGTCTTTCACGGAGTTCCCATTTTGCCCGCCTATCTGATTTTCTTTGGCGGCTTGTTTGGGATATTGAGATGGTGGCGACAGACGGATCCAGTCCGAAAAACCCGGTTGAGCATCTTAAGTGTTTCACTCTGCCTGATTTGGGCAACGTTGTTTAGCCATTTACTGAACGTGCCTCTTGTTACGAATTGTGTGCTGGCAGTTGTGGTTTCGATTTCCGTTCAGTTGGCATCGCCTTGGATTCATCCGGCATCCCGTGATGAGATTTGCGTTGAGCAGCCTAGTTCATTGGTTTGAATAGAAAGTTGGAGTCAACTTGGAATTTGAAAGGACCAATGGATGTTTCGGCGATGCGAATTCGAGCCGTCAAGTTGTTCGCCAATTTGTGCTTTTGATGTTCCTGATTCTTGTCTTACCAAGTGTAGGATTGGGGCAAGACGTTGATGGCAAGTCGGCTAATGAGTTGAGCAAAGTTCAACTAAACGATGGGCTCAGTGAAAACGATGGGCTCAATGAAAATGAGACTGCAGGTGAAAGTGTCGACGCCTCTCCGCGATCGGAATTGCAAAATCGTTTGATCGGTTTTGGCTTGGTAGGAGGTGCCGTTCTGGCTTTGATGGGATTGTTGTTCGCTTACTTGCGACTGGATCACGCAACGCGCGGGTTTTATGGCGGTCGTTTACAACTCGGTGCAATCGTATTGGCGGTTGCCGTTCTCGCGATTTGCTATTTTCTTTGGTCGCAAGTTTTCTTTCGATGACTTTCCGTGGTCAAGGATGAAGAGTCGTCTGTTGCGCAGTGTTGGGGAAAAGCTTTCCACGAATAAAGATTAAGGAATTCGGTATTCGTGAGATTGGTGTTATTCGTGGACAAGATCACATCAGCGCTTCATTGAAAGTTCATATGGCCGTTCGTTCTTTCAGTCTGCATGACCGACGTGATTTCAATTGGATTACTTGGATGCTAAAGTTAGTTGAATAGAAGGTTTTAAGCTGCAACCACGTTTTCGGTCGAATGAATGTTTGAATTAATCGCGCAAGGCACAAACGTCGATTCGCGATGGCGGCGTCAGGTTGTCAACGAAATCATCGAAGTTGGACGAGCGACGCCAACGTTTCGTGTGCCTTGGGACTCACAGATTTCTCGGCGTCACGTTCGACTTACGCCCAAGGCCGAATCTGTGCTGGTCGAGAAACTTGAAGTCGCTTCCAATCCAGTCTTTTTTAATGGCCACGAAGAGACCTCTTTTGAGCTAAGTCCCGGTCAGCATTTTGTCATTGGGAAAACGAGTTTTACGCTCGCCGCTGATCGCGCTTTCGTTTCAATGGAAGTCCCGGATCCGATTAGCCAGAAAACTTACTCGCCAGAATTTCTTCGCCAACTGCCCTACCGCGATGCCAACCGTCGAATTGACGTTCTGAATCGAATTCCAGAAGCGATTTCAAGTTCGGGCAATCGCGAAGATCTTTTGATTCAAATGGTAAATACGTTGATGGCTGGAATTGCTTCAGCATCTACCATTGGAATTGTGCGACTCAATCCCGCCGCAGCCACGAGCGATGTAATTGACCCCAACTCAACAGGCACAGCGATTGAGATTATTCATTGGGACCGTCGCGGTTTTGAGCGAGGTGATTTCCAGCCAAGTGAATCATTGATTCGCCAAACCATCGAAAGTGATCTGACGTCGCTTCACGTTTGGAATCAACAGAAACGAGTGGAGTCCAAGTACACCTATGACTACGAGAATGATTGGGCTTTCGTTTCGCCAATCCATAGCGACGCCAGCCCAGGTTGGGGAATTTATGTCGCTGGCACGAATCGAGGTAGCGGTTCTGGTTCCAGTGGAACGAACCGAACGTCTGCGGAAACTGACTTACAAGGAGATATCAAATTTTGTGAACTCGTTGGGTCAACATTAAAAAATCTGTTGTTGGTCAAACAACTTGAGCGTCAACAATCCAGCCTGCGTGCCTTCTTTTCTCCCGTCGTGATGGATGCATTTGTAGGACGTGACCCCGAGGAAGTCCTTACGCCTCGCAAGTGCGATATGACGGTGATGTTTTGCGATCTTCGTGAGTTTTCGAAGGTCTCCGAAGCGATGGCTGACAATCTGTTTGAATTGTTGGAAAGAGTCAGCGATTCAATGGGAATCATGACGCATAAGATTCTTGATCATGGCGGCGTGATCGGCGACTTTCATGGTGATTCAGCGATGGGTTTTTGGGGTTGGCCATTGGAGGGTGCGCAGAGTGGACTGAACGCTGCCAATGCCATCAAAGCCGCGATTGAAATCAAGAATGCTTTCAGGCAAGTTCAGCAAAATAATCAAAATGAAAACGACATAAATTTTCGGATCGCAATTGGAATCGCCTCCGGTGAATCGGTTGCTGGGAAAATTGGAACGCAAGATCAGGTAAAAGTTACCGCGTTCGGGCCAGTTGTTAATCTAGCGTCGCGGTTGGAGGGGATGACGCGATGGTTGGGTGGCAACATTCTCGTTGATGGAGAGACGGCTGATCGAATAGGAAAAGGTTTCGGCATGGATGATCCCGCCCGTCCAGATCTTCGTCGGCTCGGTTCGTTTCAACCGTTTGGGTTTAAGGCGTCGTTTGAAGTTTTCGAAGTTTTCGCTAAGGACGAGATTGAACAATCGCGAATGTTAGTCTTTCATGATGCATTACACTATTTCCAGATTGGAGACTGGGGGCACGCGCAAGCAACCTTAAAAGCGATGCCTGACGATGATTCGGCCCGCAATTTTCTGGAGGGCTACATGTCAGAGAATAACAATTTGGTTCCTGACGATTGGGATGGAGTCGTGCGGATGCAGGCAAAGTAGCCAAAGCCTGACAATTAATTGCGATTGAGAGTGGCGTGAGAGTTGGCGATTGTGTGAATCTTGGACCTTCAAAATTCAGACCTTTAACTAGACGAACGGTCCACTACAATTGAGCATCCATTTGCTGAGATCACGTCTTCATCTTCAAAGTATTGCCTTATGCCTTCCACTGTAACCAAGTCCAAGAAATCACCAGTCAAGCTTGAAAATAAACAGGCAACTGAGTTTCAGTTTAAGTCATTCTTGGAAACTCCAATTGCAGAGCTATCTGTCTTGCGACAGTCGTTGTTGTTTGCGGAAGTTGCAATGATTTCTTACCTTTCGATCGAGCAATGCAACATTGCCGCTGGAAAGCTGGGTTTTACTGATGGAAAATTTTTCACGCTGGGCGGTGCTCAGGCGTATTGGTTTCAAAACGAACATGACAGTGTCGTCGTGTTTCGTGGAACCGAAGTTCATGAGTGGAATGACATCGCCGCCGACGCCAACGCTTTGACTGCTTTGGCGGAGACGGTCGGTAAGGTGCATCGGGGTTTCAAATCAGAAGTCGATGAGATTTGGCCGCACATCGAGAAGGCACTTGAGAAAAACGAGAAGCCGATTTGGTTTTGTGGCCATTCACTTGGCGGCGCGATGGCGACCATTTGTGCTGGGCGCTGCATGTTGTCGTACCTAAAAGCTGAACCAGAAGGCTTGTTTACTTATGGAAGCCCGCGCGTTGGCTGTCGAAGATATGTCAATCATGTGAAGATTCCTCACTATCGTTGGGTGAATAATAACGACATCGTCACGCGTGTCCCGCCTGCGTGGCTTGGGTATCGGCATTCTGGAACGGAAATGTATCTTGATCGCATGGGGCGGCTAAAAGACCTCAAGGGTTGGCGCCGAGTGAGCGATCGATTGCAGGGATTTTTGGGTGGGCTTCGTCGGTTCAAGATTGATCAACTATCTGATCATGCTTCGCCGGGATACATCGATGCAATTTTCAACATTGCCCGATCCCAAGAAGCCAAGGCAAACCCAATTCCGTATGCCGTCGCACCGGTTTCAAACTCGAAAACGGGTTCACCCACAGAAACTGCCGCGACCGAATCAAAGCCATCGGCGGAATCAGATCGCCAATTATCGGCGTAGGCCGTTTCGAACAAGTTTGACGTAACCTTCGAGATTTGAATTAGTTACGGAGAACGGATTTTGCTGAGGAAGAATGGCATTTGTTTTGCATTCAGAGCGTTCTTATCTGCGGATTAGTCAGTCGCTTAGATTTGCCTGTGTTAAAATGAATTCTTGCGATTTCTATTTATAGCAAGCCAATCCAAAGTTTGATTCATGCCGCTACACGTACATTGTCCTACTGGATGCGTAATTCGCATGTCGTCCAATCGGGCAGGTCGAATTGTTCGGTGTCCCAAATGCAAGTCAGCAATTCGAATCCCGAAAGTTTTGGTGGACGACCTGCAAACCGGCGAGCCGTTGGCGGTACAGGCAAGAATTGCAATTCGAAAATCGGATTCGACTGAAGCTGGCAACGTGGCTGTTGAAGTTACGACGAAGAGCTCTGACTTGCCCTCAGCAGAAAATGGTTCGGAGGGTGCGGTTGCGAGTTCGGCAGCTGAAACCATCCAAGAAGACAGGTCTCTGTTGTCTGGAGAGGAAGCTTCGAAAGAAGAATTGGCCACCCGGCTTGCGAAGCTTCCCGTTCCGGAGCTTGTCAAACCAACGCTTCGACGGCGAAGTAAAATTGTTGATTCAGAGTCTGATTCAGCTCAAGACGAATCAATGGCCGACGATTCTCTCGGAGAGGATGCAGCGACGGATGTTGCCTTTGCCTCGATCGATGCCGAGTCCAATCCTGGATCGAGTTCGAACGTCAAAGAGCCAGAGATTGCCGAAGCCGCGGACGAGTCGTTGCTTGTCGAAGAGGAGTCTTGGGTCGACAAGTCGGTTCTCAATAGTCGCGCGAACGCGGATTTGGGAGATGACCAAGTTCAAGATTCCAACCTCAAAGACAACCAGCCAACCAAAAGCAAAAGCGAGAATGCTGGTGCCGTAGAAGCGGCCATGGTTCAGCGCGGTGGCGCGCCGCGCCGAGACGCAGGGGCTGAGGTTAAAGACCGAATACCCTTAGGTGAACAAGGCGAACAAGGTGAACAAGGCGAACAAGGCGAACAAGTTGAACAAGTCGCCAATCCAGTGGTGGATGAGCGAATCGTGGAAGCTACAAACAAGGAGACCTCGGCACAGGAGACTTTGGAGTCGGTTTCTTTAGAGATTGAAAACTCAGATTCGTCATCCCAACCCGACCCAACTATCGAATCAGCCGTTCCAACGAATGAGATTGAAGTCAAATCAATTCTGCCAACCGTAGTTCCGCGAGTAAACGAAACGCTGGAAGAAACCCGGTTTTTTGATACTGATTTTGCTGGGAA